>NZ_NCKP01000136.1:0-2575 GCF_002282795.1 Thiomonas sp. 13-64-67 | reverse complement strand
ACTGCGCTGGGCGCCGTGGCGCCGTCTGCCGAGGTCATTGCTGGACTGCAGGCGATGCAGAACGTGCTGAACCCCCCGTCGTCCAAGAGCCCGCCTGCCTGTTGACGCCGACCGAAAACTGAACCACTTTTGAGGGTTGTGCCGACCCAAAACTGAGCCAGGTGAACAACCTACTCTGCTGTTTTTTTGTGCAGCAGAGGACAAGGAGTGATCACCATGGACATGATTGGCAGGATCCGGCATTTGCATGCCCGCAAGAACAAATCGGAGCGCGAGATAGCGCGCATGACAGGGCTATCGCGCAATACCGTAGCGAAGTGGCTGCACGGCGAGGTGGACAGTCCACCGCAGTACCGGCGCGGCGAACAGCCGGGCAAGCTCACGGCGTTTCACGATGCGCTGAAGCTGGCCTGGCTACACGCGGGTGACCGACTTCATCCGGGCATGGCGACAGGGCGAAGGCCAGGGGTCTGCGGGCAACGCGTTCGTGCCGCTGGCCTTTGAGCTGGGCGAGGCCTTCCAGTTCGACTGGAGCGAGGAAGGCATGGTGATCGGTGGCATCTACTACCGGGTGCAGGTCTCGCACATGAAGCTGTGCGCCAGTCGGGCCTTCTGGCTGGTGGCCTACCCCAGCCAGGGCCACGAGATGCTGTTCGATGCCCACACGCGGTCGTTCGCAGCGCTGGGCGGCGTGGCGCGACGTGGCATCTACGACAACATGAAGACGGCGGTGGACAAGGTCAAGAAGGGCAAGGGTCGCATCGTCAACGAGCGCTTTGCCACCATGTGCGCGCACTACCTGTACGACCCGGACTTCTGCAACGTGGCCAGCGGCTGGGAGAAAGGGGTTGTAGAGAAGAACGTGCAGGACAGCCGCCGGCGCATCTGGATCGACGCGGCCAAGATCAAGTTCGGTAGCTTCACCGAACTCAACGCCTGGTTGTCCCAACGCTGCCGCACGCTGTGGGACGAGGTGCGCCACCCGGAGCACACCCAGTTCAGCGTGGCCGAGATGCTCGAACACGAACGAGCGCACCTCATGCCCATGCCGGTGCCGTTCGATGGCTACGTCGAGAAGCCCGCGCGGGTCTCCAGCACCTGCTTGGTGTCGGTGGCGCGCAATCGCTATGGCGGACGACACCATCGTGGCCCGCCACGAGCGGCTGAGCAACGCGGGCGAGACCCGGTACGACTGGCAGCACTACATCCCGCTGCTGCAGAGGAAGCCTGGTGCGCTGAGGAACGGCGCACCGTTCGCCGACATGCCCGAGCCGCTGCAGCGGCTACGCCGAGGGTTGCTGCGCAACCCGGGCGGCGACCGGGTCATGGCGCAGGTGCTGGCGATCGTGCTCAGCGCCGGTCTGGACGCGGTGCTGGTGGCCATCGATCTGGCACTGGAGAGCGGTGCACCGGGCAAGGTCAGCGTGGAACACGTGGTCAACGTGCTGAACCGGCTCAACGCGCAACCGGTACCGCCCACGGCGGCCACGCAGTTGAAAGTGACCACGCCGCCGCTGGCGAACACGGCGCGCTACGACAGTCTTCGCTCGGACACCGCGGACAGCAGTGTGGGCGTGACCACCGAGGGAGCCGACCATGAAGACTGATGTGCTGGTCGAACTCAAGGCACTGCGCCTGCACGGCATGGCCGGGGCGTGGGCCGATCTGGTCGAGCAAGGCGGTGGTGAGGGCGGCGGGGTGGGCGTCGAGTCCTCGCGCTGGCTGATCGAGCATTTGCTGCAGGCCGAGGGCACGGATCGGGCGATGCGCTCGGTCAGCCACCAGATGCACGCAGCGAAGTTCCCGGTGCACCGCGACATGGCGGGCTTTGACTTCGAGGTCTCGCCGGTGGACCGCAAGCTGGTGGAGACCCTGGCCACCACGGCCTTCACCGACGCGGCGCACAACGTGGTGCTGGTGGGCGGCCCGGGCACAGGCAAGACGCATCTGGCCACGGCCATGGGCGTCTCGGGCATCACCCGGCACGGCAAGCGGGTGCGGTTCTACTCCACGGTCGATCTGGTCAACGCACTGGAGCAGGAGAAGGCCCAAGGCAAGGCCGGGCGCATCGCCACCAGCCTGCTGCGCATGGACCTGGTGATCCTCGACGAGCTGGGCTACCTGCCGTTCAGCCAGGCCGGCGGGGCGTTGCTGTTCCACCTGCTAAGCAAGCTGTATGAACACACCAGCGTGATGATCACGACCAACCTGGACTTCGCCGAATGGTCCAGCGTCTTCGGCGACGCGAAGATGACCACGGCGCTGCTGGACCGCCTCACGCACCACTGCCACATCGTGGAGACAGGCAACGAGTCGATCCGGTTCAGTCGCAGCACGGCCGCGGCCAAGAAGCGCATCAAGGCCCGAGAGCAGGCGCGCAAAGGTGTCTCGACGCAGGCTGAGCCCGACCCATTCTGAGCAAGTGTCGCGATGGGCAAGCCGCTACGGGCTACGCCCTGCGCGTCTTGCCCATCGCCTTCAACACAACAACAAGGAGGTCCCCGAACCAGCACAGCCCCTACACTTATCCACAGCCGACCCTCTCAAAGTCGGCTTCCACCCCTGGCTCAATATT
>NZ_NCKP01000135.1:0-1462 GCF_002282795.1 Thiomonas sp. 13-64-67 | reverse complement strand
ATCGGTAGCGACGAGCACCTGCAGCTTGCCGCTCTTGAAGTCGGCCAGGGCGCGCAGGCGGGCGGACTGGGTTTTGTTGCCGTGAAAGCCGGTGGCGACGATGCCGTCCTTGTCGAGTTGTTCGGCCAGACGGTTGGCGCCGTGCTTGGTGCGGGTGAACACCAGAGTTTGCGGCCAGTTGCGTTCGCGGATGAGGTGGACCAGCATGTCGCGCTTGCGCTCGCGGTCGACCGGGAACACGATCTGTTCGACCAGATCGGCCGTGGCGTTCTGGCGTGCGACGGCAACCTGTTGCGGGTTGACCAAAAAGTCGCCGGCCAGCCGCTTGATCTCTTCAGAGAAGGTGGCGGAGAACAGCAAGTTCTGACGCTGCTTAGGCAGCAGGGCGACGATGCGGCGCATGTCGTGGACGAAGCCCATGTCGAGCATGCGGTCGGCTTCGTCGAGCACCAGCATCTGCACCGCGGACAGGTCGATATTGCGCTGGCTTTGGTGGTCGAGCAGGCGGCCGGGCGTGGCCACGACGATGTCCATGCCGCGCGCCAGGGCGTTGATCTGCGGCTGCATGCCCACGCCGCCATACATCGCCATGCTGTGCAGCTTGAGGTGGCGGCCGTAGGCGGCGAGGTTTTCATGCACCTGCGCAGCCAGCTCGCGGGTGGGAGTGAGGATGAGGGCGCGGGGAATGATCTTGCCCTTGGCGTTGCGAGCGGGTTCGCCGCCACTCAGGCGCTGCAGCATGGGCAGGGTGAAGCCGGCCGTTTTGCCGGTGCCGGTCTGCGCCGCGGCCAGCAGATCATGCCCTGCGAGCACAACCGGAATGGCCTGGAGTTGAATGGGAGTGGGTACGGTGTAACCTTGTTCGGCAACAGCACGCACGAGGGGCTCGATCAAGCCCAGATCTTGAAAAGACATGTGAAAAACTTTCGGGAGCGGTGTGTGAACCGATCCAGGACTCTGCCACCGCGCTTGAACAAGCGCGCCAGTCTGCAACAGATGGAGTGGGCCGAGAGGCTCGGCAGGAGTCAAAAGTGACTGCGGCTGGGAGACTGGACATGGCCGCTGAGCAAGTATGGTAATGGAATTCTTGCTGCTGCGCGTCATGGCCGTGGCCTTGCAGCGACAATAGCGGTTTGCCCCATGGGATGTGGGCGCGCAGTCTTTCCTCAAACAGGTCTGAAACACAGATGGCTCAATACGTTTTCACCATGAACCGGGTCGGCAAGATCGTGCCGCCCAAGCGTCAGATTCTCAAGGACGTTTCGCTGAGTTTTTTCCCCGGCGCCAAGATCGGCGTGCTGGGCCTGAACGGCTCAGGCAAATCGACCCTGCTCAAGATCATGGCCGGGGTGGATACCGATATTGAAGGCGAAGCCGTGCCGATGGCGGGCTTGCGCATCGGCTACCTGCCGCAAGAGCCGCAGCTCGATCCGGCGCAGACCGTGCGCGAGGCGGTGGAAGA
>NZ_NCKP01000134.1:0-2041 GCF_002282795.1 Thiomonas sp. 13-64-67 | reverse complement strand
GCCCGGCTTGGGCGATTTGCTCGCCCGCACATGCGCCCAGACCCGGTTGTCCGCCCGCACCCGCTCCACCAGCACTTCCACCGCGCCGCCCAAAGCGGCACCGGCTTCCCCCGCCGCCTTGAAGCCCCACAACCGCGCAGGAATCACCCGGGTGTCGTTGAACACCACCAGGTCGCCTGCGCGCAGCAGGCCGGGCAAGTCGCGAAACCCACGGTCGATCAGCGCCGGCGGACTGCCCGCATCGAGCAGGCGACTGTCGCTGCGCCGCGCGGGCGGATGCTGGGCGATCAGTTCGGGCGGCAGGTGAAAGTCGAAATCGTCTGCGGTGAGGCCGGGCGACATCGCGCCCGACTCAACCGCGGAGCCACGGGAAAGGGAAACAGTCATCAGTAGGAATGAGTTTGAAGCCAGGTTGAAGCCAAGTAGCCGGTTGCGCCCGCCGACTCGCCGCGCGCCGGGCGGTTCAAGCGCGTACGCGCCGCAGCAGGTTGAGCAGCCCGGAAGGCAACATGATCTTAAACAAGGTGCGCAGCGTTTGCCCCCTGAAGGTGTGATAGACAAAGACGCTGCTGGCCAGCAGACCGAAAGCCGCCTCGGGCTGAAGCTCGGCCAGCACGTCGGCCGCGCTGAGGCTGAGCGCCCCCAGGTGACGCAGCGAACGGCGATCACGGCGCTGGCCGGGTTGGCTGTCGCGCGCATAGATTTTCTTGGCCACCGCAAGTGAATCCAGCGCCGTGCGTGGGCTGGAGGAAATCTGGGTGGGGCTGCGGCGGTAATCGAGCAAGGGAATGTCGAGATGCGCCACGGGCCCGGCTCGGGCCACGCGCACGAACCATTCCCACTCGCAGACGATCTTGATCTCGGGATCGAACATCCCGGCGCGCTGCAGTGCGTCCCGCCGGAACATCACCGTGGGGGGATGGATGAAATTGCCTTGCACCAGTTCGTCGTAAACCTCTCCCCAGTAAACCGCGATAGAGGCTTGGCCGTTCTGCCGCGCGGTCTCCTCCGGTAGCAAGGCAAAAGTTTCTGCCTGCGGATACCGCGCCCTCAGGCCGCCCCGTTGCGGGCTACAGCGGGAGTAATAGACGCCGCAGTAGGAGGCGGGCGCCAGGGGCCCGGTTTCGTCGAAGGCGCCGAAATCGGAACTGCAGAGCAGGATGTCGGGGTGCGACTGGAGGTAGCGCAGTTCAATCGCGATGCGATCCGGACGGCACAAATCGTCGGCATCGAGCAGCGCGATGAAGTCGCCCCGAGCCGCCTGCACGCTCGCATTCCTCGCCGCGCCTATGCCCGCATTGGTCTGCCGGATCGTCCGCACCCGCCCTGCATAAGCCTCTAGAACTTCCGCCGTGCCATCGGTGGAGCCATCGTCCACGACCACGATGTCGAGATTTCGGTGCGTCTGGGCGAACAGGCTGTCGAGGGTTTGCGGGAAACCAAGGCTTCCGGGTCGGTAGTCCCTGACCTGCTCGAATCGGCGTTCATGGGCTCGGCTACTCGGCTACGGGGTGTGCGGTGAGCTTCGTTTCCGCAACGCCCATGTCCTCGGCAGGTGCTGCCGAAGCGCGGTTTGCAGCAAACCTGCCCTTGACGCGGTAAAGCCAGTGAATCAAGCCTGGGCGGTGAACTCGCAAGCCAAAAGTCTCGCGGGTTTGTTGAAAGTAGTGCCGCTTGTGGTCGTAGTCGCCTTTGAGCATGTCGAAGCGCGTGCAACGTTCCCCGATCGCCGCTTCGATGACATACCCCATGAGCACTTCCCCAGGGCTGAACGCAAGGTGCTGAGGATCGAATCCAGCCTGAAAGTAGTAGAGCGTCGCGCCATGACGAAAGCCGTAGAACATGGCAATGGTCTGCCCATTCATCTCCAGCCCGTACAGGCGCAACCGGCCTTGCGCCAGAAGGGCATGCATGAGGGCGCGATGGAATTCAAGGTACTGCGGCGAGGTGAAACTGAGTTCTTCGGTACGCCCTTGCCAGCGCAGCCGATGCAACTCGGCGAGCCGCTCAAACGCCCAATCGATTTGCGCGTCTTGTTGGA
>NZ_NCKP01000005.1:0-100950 GCF_002282795.1 Thiomonas sp. 13-64-67 | reverse complement strand
CTGCTGGTTCAGCGCCGCATCTGAGCTACAGCGTCAGGCCACGTCCTGCCAGTCGAAGTTCCAGGTGTTTTGCAGCAATTTTTCCAGCCAGAACGCGCCGATCACGGTCTTGACGTCGGTGATCTGGCCATTGCGCACCCAGTCGAGGGTGTCTTGCGGACTGGCCTCGAAAACATCGAGCAGTTCGTTGTCGTCGAGCGATTGGCGACCTGCGACCAGACCGCGCGCGAAAGCGAGATGAATGGTTTCGTCGGAGTAGGAAATCGCGTTGTTGATCGGTCCGATATAGGCCCACTGCTTCGCGCTGTAGCCGGTTTCCTCGCTCAGTTCGCGCTGGGCACAAGCCAGCCAGCTCTCACCCGCGTCGAGTTTGCCCGCGGGAAACTCCACCATGACCCGCTGCATCGGCGTGCGGAACTGGCGCTCCATCAGCACCTTGCCGTTATCGAGCAGGGGAATGATCATCACCGCGCCGGAGTGGCGGATGTATTCGCGGGTCACCTGCGCGCCGTTGGCCAGCCGCACCAGATCGCGCGAAATATTGAGGAAGGTGCCGCGAAACACCATCTCGCTGTCGAGCGTATGTTCGCGCAAGGCCGCTGCCTGCGGCACACGCGCCGGATCGCCGCTCATGTGCGACTCGGGGCCGGATGACGCTTGACCATGTAACGCAGCACATAACCGGGAAAGGCCAGCACCAGGAACATGGCGACAGAGACGGCATAGAACTCCCAATGCTGTGGATAGTTCTGGCCGATCCGCGCTTCGAGCGCCATGCCAATGAAGCCGACGACAAAGAACAGAATCAGCAGCTCGAGCAGACGTAGCCAGATCAACTTGGGGGTTTTCTTGAGCGGAATGACCAGGAAGAAGCGGTTGGAAACAAACGGCAGGTTGGCGGCGACGAACGCCAGAACGATAACCAACCAGATTGCGGAATTCTGCATAGGGAAACGCTTTCAGTGCAGGGTGTTGGCGATGGCCTGATAACACAAGGTCATCAAACCACCGGGCATCAACCCAAGAAATAAAACCGCCAGACCATTGAGCGACAACAGGGCGCGCGCTCCGCCCACTCCACTTGCGCGCGAGGTCGAAAGCGCCGTGGGTGCATCAAAATACATCACCTTGATCACACGAATGTAGTAATACGCACCGATGACCGAGAGGATGACCGAGTACACCACCAGCCAGACCCGCCCGGTATTGAGCAGAATGGTGAGCACTTCGAGCTTGGCATAAAAACCAGCGAACGGCGGGATGCCAGCCAGAGAGAATAAAAGAAACGTCATGACACCTGCCATCCAGGGGTCAGTTTTGGCCAGACCGGCAAAATCGCGGATGTCTTCGGCCTCGAAACCTTCGCGCGCCAGCAGCAGAATCACGCCGAAGGTGCCCAGCGTGGTGAGCACGTAAATGACCATGTAGAACATCGCGCCGCTGTAGGCAGTGGAGGCGGAGAGCCCATTGCCGTTGAGCATGCCTGAGAGCAGCGCGAGGAGCACGAAGCCGATCTGGGCGATGGTGGAATACGCCAGCATGCGCTTGAGGTTGGTCTGCGCAATGGCCGCCAGATTGCCCAGACCGATGGACAGCACCGCCAGCACCACCAGCATGCCCTGCCAGTCCATCGCCAGCGGGAACATGCCTTCCACCAGCAGGCGAATCGCCATGGCGAAGGCCGCCAGTTTGGGCGCCGCGCCCACCATCAGCACCACAGCCGTGGGCGCGCCCTGATAGACGTCGGGAATCCACATGTGGAAGGGCACGGCTCCGAGCTTGAACGCCAGACCTGCAACGATGAACACCACCCCGAGCACGAGCACGGCGCGGTTGATCGGCTCGACCGCGATCATGCGGAAGATGGTGACCAGATCAAGCGAACCGGTGGCGCCATACAGCATCGACATGCCGTAGAGCAGGAAGCCCGAAGCCAACGCGCCGAGGATGAAATATTTCATCGCCGCCTCGGTGGACTGCGTGTGATCGCGCCGCAGCGCAACCATGGCGTAGAGCGCCAGCGACAGCAACTCCAGCCCCAGATAGATGGTCAGCAGGTTGTTTCCCGAGATCATGATGAACTGCCCGAGCAGAGACAGCAGCACCAGGCTGAACAACTCGCCGCCCCACATGCCGCGATCCAGGGCGTAGCGCCGAGAGTAAACCAAGGTGACGATGGTGGCGATGACCGTGAAAAGCTTGAGCAGCATGGCCATCGGATCGACGATAAGCGCACGCGCCATGGCGAACTGCTGCATGCCCGAGGCGTAGTAAAGCCCGCAAAGCACGCCGATACCCACCAGTCCCAGCAGCGTCAGCCAATAGCTCACTCGGTGCTGCGCATCTTTGACGAACAGGTCGACGAGCATGACCACGCAGGCCAGCACGAGCAGGAGAATTTCCGGATAAATGGCGATCCAGTTCATGGCGGTTGTTGTCACTGCAATTTGGAAGACGCCGCAAACTGCAGCAGATGTTGCACCGAGGCCTGCATCGGATCGGTGAAGAATTTGGGATACACGCCCATCCACAGCACCGCGCCGACCAGCACGGCGAGCATGAAGAATTCACGGGCGCCGATGTCCTTGAGCGCGGCTACATGGTCATTGCCCACCGGCCCGAAATACACCCGTTTGATCATCCACAAGGTATAGCTCGCAGCCAGAATGAGCGTGGTCGCGGCCAGCAGGCCGATCCAGAAATTGAATTTCACCGCAGCCAGAATCACCATCCACTCGCCGACAAAACCGCTGGTGCCGGGCAGGCCGGCGTTGGCCATACCGAACAGCACGGCCAGCGCGGCGAACTTGGGCATGGTGTTGGTCACTCCGCCGTAATCGGCAATCTGGCGGGTGTGCATGCGGTCATACAGCACGCCGATGGTCAGGAACATGGCGCCGGAAATGAAACCATGCGAGATCATCTGCACCAACCCGCCCTGCACACCCAGGTCGGAAAACAGGAAAAAACCCAGAGTGACAAAGCCCATGTGCGCGATGGAGGAATACGCCACCAGCTTTTTCATGTCGGCCTGCACCAGCGCGACAAAACCGATGTAGATCACCGCAATCAGCGATAGCGCGATCATGACCGGCGCGAGCGCATGGCTGGCGTCTGGCAGCATGGGCAGGGAGAAACGGATGAAACCGTAGGCGCCGAGCTTGAGCATGATGGCCGCCAGAATCACCGAGCCGCCGGTAGGCGCTTCAACGTGCGCATCTGGCAACCAGGTGTGCACCGGCCACATCGGAATCTTCACCGCGAAGGCGAAGAAGAAGGCGATGAATATGAAAATCTGCGCCGTCATCGACAGCGGCACGTGATACCAGTTGGCGATGTCGAAACTTCCGCCCGACTGCAGGTAAAGATAGATCAGCGCCACCAGCATGAGGAGCGAACCAGCCAGGGTGTAGAGGAAGAACTTGAAGGCGGCATACACCCGCCGCGGCCCGCCCCAGATGCCGATGATCAGATACATCGGTATGAGCGTGGCCTCGAAGAACACATAGAACAGCAGGGCATCGGTCGCGGCAAACACGCCGATCATCAGGCCCGACAAAATGAGGAAAGCGCCGAGATAAAGGCTGACGCGATCTTTGATGACCTCCCAGGCGCTGATGATCACGATCACAGTCATCAAAGCGGTCAGCGGCACGAACCACAGCGACACACCGTCGATGCCCAGCGCGTAATTGATGTTGAACGGCCGAATCCAGGGCACGGACTCGACAAACTGCATGCCCGCCTGGGCGTTGTCGAAGCCGGTGATCAGCGGCAGGGTGATGAGAAAGGAGATCAGCGAGCCGATCAGCGCCAGCCAGCGCGCCGCCGCAGCGCGTTGCTCGCCTTGAACAAAGAGCAGCAAGACACCGAAGGCGATGGGAATCCAGATGGACAGACTGAGCAAAGGGAGAGATTGCATGCTTGTATCGCGCTTCGCTGTTATCGGATGAACCAGCCGGACAACAGCTTGCCCGGAACAAAATAGCCCATGAACACCACCACGCCGGCAATCATCGCCAGGGCGTAGTAATAGATGTAGCCGGTCTGCAGCAGGCGCACCACCCGTGCTGTCCAGCCGACCACGCGCGCCGTACCGTTGACCAGCAGACCATCGATCAGACCCACATCACCGCCTTTCCACAGGCCCGTGCCCAGCAGACGCATGCCAGAAGCCAGCACGTTCTGGTTGAACCAGTCGAAGAAGTAATTGTTTTCGAGCACGGTATAGATCGGCCCCAGCATGCGCCGCACAGCCTGCGGGAAGCGCAGGTTCACCATATAGCCGTAGTAGGCCGTGGCAATGCCGGCAAGCGCCAGCCACAGCGGCATCGACAACAAGCCGTGAATCATCATCTGAATCTGGCCGTGCCAGTGCTCAGCGAGATCGCGCATGGCCGGGTGGGCCGCCGCGTTGACAAAAATCGAGTTCCCGAAAAAGTGCCCGTACAGCAGCGGCTGAATGAAAAGATAGCCTGCGAGGACGGACGGAATGGCCAGCATGATGAGCGGCACCGTCACCACCCACGGCGACTCGTGCGGCTCGTGAGCGCCATCGTGTCCGTGATCATGCCCATGATCATGTCCATGCGCATCGTGCGCCATGTGCCGGAAGCGCTCTTCGCCATGGAACACCATGAAATACATGCGAAAGGTGTAGAGCGCAGTGACGAACACACTGGAGAGCACGGCGAAGTAAGCAAAGCCCGCTCCCGGCAGATCGCTGGCATGCACCGCCTCGATGATGCTGTCTTTGGAGAAAAAGCCAGCGAACGGCGGAATGCCGCTGAGCGCCAGACCGCCGATCAGGAAGGTAATCCAGGTGATGGGCATGTATTTGCGCAGACCGCCCATATGGCGCATGTCCTGGTCATGGTGCATGCCGATGATCACCGAGCCCGCCGCGAGGAACAGCAAAGCCTTGAAGAACGCATGGGTCATCAGGTGGAAAATCGCCACCGAGTAGGCCGAAGCCCCCAGCGCCACGGTCATGTAGCCGAGCTGCGATAGGGTGGAGTAGGCAATGACCCGCTTGATGTCGGTTTGCACCACGCCCAGGATGCCCATGAACAGCGCGGTGATCGCGCCGATGACCAGAATGAAAGACAGCGCAGTGTTCGACAACTCGAACAGCGGCGACATGCGCGCCACCATGAAAATACCCGCCGTCACCATGGTGGCAGCGTGAATGAGCGCCGAGATCGGCGTCGGGCCTTCCATCGAATCGGGCAGCCAGACATGCAGCGGGAACTGCGCGCTCTTGCCCATGGCGCCGATGAACAGGGAAATGCACGCCACTGTGATCAGCATCCAGTCGGTGCCCGGCAGATGCAACAGCGCCAGCTCCGGCCCCTTGGCGAAAATTTCGGTGTAGTTCAGGCTGCCGGTGTAGGCCGCCAGCAGACCAATGCCCAGAATGAAGCCGAAGTCGCCCACGCGGTTGACGATGAAGGCCTTCATATTGGCGAATACCGCCGTGGGCCGCGTGTACCAGAAGCCGATCAGCAGATACGACACCAAGCCCACCGCCTCCCAGCCGAAGAACAACTGCAGCATGTTGTTGCTCATCACCAGCATCAGCATGGAGAAGGTGAACAAGGAGATGTAGCTGAAAAAGCGCTGGTAGCCGTCGTCGTCGGCCATGTAGCCGATGGTGTAGATGTGCACCGCGAGCGAGACGAACGTGACGACAGCCATCATCAGCGCCGACAGGCCGTCGATCATGAAACCGACTTCCATGTGCAGCTTGCCCACCACCATCCACTCATAAATCGTGGCGTTGAAGCGGGCGCCGTTGATGACGTCATTGAGGACGATGAGCGACAGCACGAAAGACAATCCGACCGAGAGCGTGGTCAGCCAGTGCGAAGCCGATCGGCCGATGCTTCGGCCGAACAGGCCGACGATGATGGACGAGACGAGAGGCGCCAGTGCGATGACCGGCAGCAAGGTGGGATTCAGCGTGGCTTGCATCGATCAGCCCTTGAGTTGGTCGAGATCCTCGACGTCGATGGTGTTGAGGTTGCGGAACAGCACCACCAGAATGGCCAGACCGATGGCCGACTCCGCCGCAGCGACGGTGAGGATGAAGAACACGAACACCTGTCCGCCAAAATCCTGCAGGTAGTGCGAGAAGGCGATGAAATTCAGATTCACCGCCAGCAGCATGAGCTCAATGGCCATGAGGATGACAATGAGATTGCGGCGATTGAGAAAAATGCCGACGACCGAGATAGCGAACAGAATGGCGCCGAGCACCAGGTAATGCGCCAGGGTGAGTGAACCGAGCATGGCTTACTCCTTGGGTTGGGCGGGCATGGATACAAGCCGCACGCGGTCTGCGCGGCGGGCCTTGATCTGCTCGGAAGCCGGCATATGCCGCACATCCTTGCGCCGGCGCAACGTGAGCGCGATGGCCGCGATGATGGCCACGAGCAAAATGACCGCCGCAATTTCCACCGCGAACAGGAATTGCGAATACAGCACCACGCCCAGCGCGCGGGTGTTGGACAGATGGGTGAGCGGATTGTCGGCAGAGGCCGCTGCCCCGACCTGCGCAGCGCGCGTCATGCCGCCAATCTGGAAGCCCTGCATCAGCACGGCGGCCATTTCCAGCACGATGAGCACGCCCACCAGCGCTGCTACAGGAAAATAGCGCCAGAACCCCTTGCGTATGCTGTCGAGGTTGATGTCGAGCATCATCACCACAAAGAGGAACAGCACCATCACCGCGCCGACGTACACCAGCACCAGCACGATGGCGAGAAACTCGGCGCGCAGCAGCAGCCAGATAGCCGACATCTGGAAGAACGCCAGCACCAGATAAAGCGCGGAGTGCACCGGGTTACGCGCCGTGATCACACGCAGCGCGGCAAATAGCAGCACGGCGGAGAACAGGTAGAACAGGATGGTTTGAACGTCCATGGTCACAACAAGGGCCTTGCCGCAGCGCAAGCCGTCGGCCTAGAAACAGTGGGGACAATCGCCAGAGCCCGCCCATGCCTTGCGGCGAGCTTCAGCGATCAGCGGTATGGGGCGTCGGCCTCCTTGGTGGCGGCGATGTCTTTTTCATAGCGGTCTCCCACGGCCAGCAGCATCTCTTTGGTGAAGTAGAGATCGCCACGCTTTTCACCGTGGTATTCAAAAATCGAGGTTTCGACGATGGAGTCGACCGGGCAGCTTTCTTCGCACAGCCCGCAGAAAATGCACTTGGTCAGATCGATGTCGTAGCGGGTGGTGCGGCGGGTGCCATCGTCACGCTGCTCCGATTCGATGGTGATGGCCATTGCCGGGCACACGGCCTCGCAGAGCTTGCAGGCGATGCAACGCTCTTCGCCATTGGGATAACGGCGCAGCGCATGCAGGCCACGAAAACGCGGCGACAGCGGCGTCTTCTCTTCCGGGTACTGCACCGTGATCTTGCTCTTGAAGGCGTACTTGCCCGTCAGCGCCAGACCCTTGAAGAGTTCGACCAGAAAAAAGCTGTTGAAGGTGTCACGCAAAGCGGCCATGGTTCTGCCTCACTTCCAGATATTCCAGGGGGTTTGCATCCAGGCGGCCACCACGACAAGCCAGATGAGGGTGACGGGAATGAAAATCTTCCAGCCCAGGCGCATGATCTGGTCGTAGCGATAGCGCGGGAAGGTGGCCCGCAGCCAGAGAAACATGCTGACCACGACAAAAGTCTTTATGCCCAGCCAGATCCACCCCGGAATGAAACCGAGGAAGGCCACCGGCGCATCCCATCCGCCCAGGAACATGACCGTGGTGAGGATGGAGATCAGGATCATGTTGGCGTATTCGGCCAGGAAGAACATGGCGAAGGCCATGCCCGAATACTCGACCATGTGGCCGGCAACGATTTCCGATTCGCCTTCCACCACGTCGAAGGGCGCACGATTGGTCTCGGCCACACCGGCAATGAAATAGACCACAAAAATGGGCAGCAGCGGCAGCCAGTTCCAGGAGAGGAAGTTCAGGCCCATGGAGGCAAAAGTGCCATGGGTCTGCCCCATCACGATTTCGGTCATGTTCAGGCTGCCGGACACCATGAGCACGATGACCATGGCGAAACCCATGGCGATTTCATAGCTCACCATCTGTGCCGAAGCGCGCATGGCGCCCAGGAAGGCGTATTTGGAGTTCGACGCCCAACCGGCGATGATCACGCCATAGACCTCAAGAGAAGTGAGCGCCAGCAGCAGGAGCAATCCGGCGTTGACATTGGCGAGCGCGACGTCCGGCCCGAACGGAATCACCGCCCAGGCGGCCAAGGCCGGCATGATGGTCATCACCGGCCCCAGCAGGAACAGACGCTTGTTCGAGCGGAACGGGATGACGATTTCCTTGAGCAGCAGCTTGAGGCCATCGGCGATGGGCTGCAGCAGGCCGAACGGACCGACGCGGTTGGGGCCGATGCGGATCTGAATCCAGCCGATCAGCTTGCGCTCCCAGAGCGTGAGATACGCCACGGCTCCCATCAGCGGCGCGACGATGACGATGATCTTGATCAGGTTCCAGACGATCGGCCAGGCAATCGGCCCGAGCAGGGAAAGTCCACCTTGGTTGAAGGATTCGAGCATGATCAGCAGGATGCGTGAGATCGCGCCAGGCGCGCTTCATTCCCCTTGGGAGAGGGAAAACTTTGCGAACATTGTGAGGGCCAAGAGTATTTCATCTCAGACCCTTTCAGGGCTTGCAGGGGCGGTGGGAACTGCGGCGGCAGGAACGGCAGCCACGGCGCTCACCCGCTCGACCTGAACCGCACCAGACATCGCTCCGAGCGCACCCAAGGGCGCCGCCTCGGCCCAGGCCGCAGCAATGCTGACCACCGTGGGGGCCAGCGCGTCGTCACAGCGCGCGGGTAACACCACGCTTTGCGCATCAACCGTATCAACCTTCACGCGCACCGAATCGCCGTTCTGCAGGCCGAGTTGCTCCCACAAGGCGGTGGACACGCCCACCATGCGGGCGTTGCGCGCATCGCGCGTGCGTTGCAGGCTAGGCGCGCGACGCACGATGGCGTCGCTCGAATAGATCGGCACCGGCGCAAATCGCTCGATCGCAGGGGCCACCGCGGCAGGCAACTCAGATGGCAAGTCCAGGGGCGTGGACTGCGCCAGACGGGCGGCGATCTGGTCGGCGCCGCCTTGATCAACGCCACCCAGGCCCGCGAAGGCCTCAGTGCGAACCTCCGCAGCACTCTGGTAGTCGAATCCCTGCAGCTCGAATAGATTGCCCAGCACGCGCAGCACTTTCCATCCAGGACGAGTCTCACCCAGAGGCTGTACGACGGGATTGAAACTCTGCAGCCGACCTTCGGCATTGACCAGGCTACCCGCCGTTTCGGTAAAGGGTGCGATCGGCAGCATGACGTGCGCGTAGCCCTCAGCCGCGTCAACAAAGGGGCTAAACGAGACAATGAACTCGGCCTGCTCCAGCGCTTTGTGCAGGGCGACCGGGTCAGCGCTGTCTTCCTCCGGCTCAACGCCGAACAGCATCATGGCGCGCGGCGGCTGAGCGATGATTTTGGCGACATCACGGCCAGGAGCCAGGGGCGATACCCCCAGCAGCGCAGCGCCCACCGTGTTGCCCGCCTCGGTCAGATCGCCGCAGATGCCGCCGACCTCACGCGCGATCCACTGCGCGAGGGCGCGCAGCGTCGCAGCCTGCGGATGTTGCACGGCTGAGTCGCCGAGGAACACGGCCTTGTGTTCGCCGCCGAGCAGGCTGGCCGCGATCGCCTGAGCCTGAGCACTCGGCGTCGCCACGGCCTGTAGACCGGCCGGCGCCTCGATGCCTTTGACCTGAGCCACGGCACGCGCCACCCCAGCCAACTCGGCAACCCATAGACTGGGCGCAGCGGCAATGCGAGCGTGCAGGGGCATGAGCCAATCGTCGTTTGCCGCGTGCAGGGTGGAAATTTTGGCCCCGGCCTTGGCCGCTTGCCGCACGCGAGCCGACAGCAGCGGCTGCTCCTTGCGCAAGGTGCTGCCGATGAACAGAGCGGCCTGCAACTGCCCCATGTCGGCAATCGGCATGCCCAGCCAGGGAATGGCCGCTGCGTTGGCGTCACCGGAAAAATCGCTCTGACGCAGGCGGGTGTCCAGGCTGTTGCTGCCCAGCGCGGTCAGCAGTTTTTTCAGCAAATACAGCTCTTCCACTGTGCTGGTGGGCACGGCCAGGGCTGCCAGCGCGGCACCGCCCTCCTGCCCCATGGCACGACGCAAGCCTTGCACGGTAAATTCGAGCGCGGTTTGCCAGTCGACTGACTTCCACCGCCCGTTTTCGCGGATTTGCGGCGCAGTCAGCCGCTCGGGACTGTTGAGTCCTTCGTAGGCGAAACGATCGCGGTCGGAGATCCAACATTCGTTGACGGCTTCGTTCTCTTGCGGCACCACGCGCATCACGCGGTCGCCCTTGACCTGCACGATGAGATTGGCGCCCACGCTGTCGTGCGGGCTGATGGAAGCGCGGCGCGACAGTTCCCAGGTGCGGGCGCTGTAGCGGAACGGCTTACTGGTGAGCGCGCCGACCGGACAGATGTCGATCATATTTCCCGACAGCTCGGAATCGACCGTGCTGCCGACGAAAGTCATGATCTCGGAATGCTCGCCGCGGTTGGCCATGCCGAGTTCCATGATGCCGGCAATTTCTTGGCCGAAGCGCACGCAGCGCGTGCACTGGATGCAGCGGCTCATCTCTTCCATGGCGATGAGCGGGCCCGCGTCCTTGTGGAAGATGACGCGCTTTTCTTCGGTGTAGCGCGAGGCCGAGCCGCCATAGCCCACGGCCAGATCCTGCAATTGGCACTCACCGCCCTGGTCGCAGATCGGGCAATCGAGCGGATGGTTGATGAGCAGAAACTCCATCACCCCTTTCTGCGCCTGAAGCGCACGCTCGGAATGGGTACGCACGACCATGCCCTGCGCGGCCGGGGTGGCGCAGGCCGGCAGCGGCTTGGGCGCCTTTTCCACATCGACCAGACACATGCGGCAGTTGGCGGCGATGGTCAACTTGTGGTGATAGCAAAAATGCGGCACATAGATGCCGAGTTGCGTGGCCGCATCCATGACCATGGCGCCCTCGGGCACCTGGACTTTTTGACCGTCGATTTCGAGTTCAACCATGATGGTGCGTCCTGTGCAGAATCGGGACAAAGAGCGGCTCAAACATAGGCTGGCACGAGGCAGGTCTTGTGGGTGATGTGATGCTCGAACTCAGGCCGGAAGTGCTTGACGAACGACTTCACCGGCATGGCCGCCGCATCGCCCAGCGCGCAAATGGTGCGCCCGGCGATGTTGTCGGACACCGAGTTGAGCAGGTCGAGGTCTTCCATCCGTCCCTGGCCGTTTTCGATGCGGTGCACCACGCGCCACAGCCAGCCCGTGCCTTCGCGACACGGCGTGCACTGCCCGCAGGACTCATGCTGGTAGAAGTAGGACAGACGCATCAGCGACTTCACCATGCAGCGGGTATCGTTGAGCACAATCACCGCGCCCGAACCCAGCATGGAGCCTGCCTTGGCGATGGAGTCGTAATCCATGGTGCAGTCCATCATGATGCTGGCGGGCAGCACCGGAGCCGATGATCCGCCGGGAATCACAGCCTTGAGCTCGCGCCCTTCGCGCATGCCCCCGGCGAGTTCGAGCAATTTGGCAAACGAAGTGCCCATGGGCACTTCGTAGTTGCCCGGTTTGGCGACGTCACCCGACACCGAATAAATCTTGGTGCCGCCGTTATTGGGTTTGCCCACTTCGAGATAAGCCTGGCCGCCGTTGCGGATGATCCACGGCACCGCGGCAAAGGTCTCGGTGTTGTTGATCGTGGTGGGTTTGCCATACAGGCCAAAGCTCGCGGGAAAAGGCGGCTTGAAGCGCGGCTGACCCTTCTTGCCTTCGAGCGATTCGAGCAGCGCGGTTTCCTCGCCGCAAATGTAGGCGCCAAAACCATGCGCGGCATGCAACTGGAAGCTGAAGTTGCTGCCCAGGATGTTGTCGCCCAGATAGCCTGCATCGCGCGCTTGTCGCAGCGCTTCTTCGAACCGGTCGTAATCCTCGAAAATCTCGCCGTGGATGTAGTTGTAGCCCACGGTGATGCCCATGGCGAAGGCGGCGATGGTCATGCCTTCGATCACCGCATGCGGGTTGAAGCGCAGGATGTCACGGTCTTTGAAGGTGCCCGGCTCGCCCTCGTCGGAGTTGCACACCAGATACTTCTGCCCCGGAAACTGACGCGGCATGAAACTCCACTTCAGCCCGGTGGGAAAACCAGCGCCACCTCTGCCACGCAAGGCCGAGGCCTTGACTTCGGCGATGACTTGTTCGGGCGTCCAGCCTTCGGTGAGGATTTTGCGCAGCGCCTGGTAGCCATCGCGCGCCAGGTAGCCCTGCAGATCCCAATTCTCGCCGTTCAGCCCAGCGAGGATCTGCGGCTGCAGATGACGTCCGTGAAAACAGCTTTCCTGCCCAGTGCTTTGTCCGAATGGCCGACTCATTTCGACTCTCCCTTGGCCGCCTCTGCACGCAGTTCTTCCACCAGCGCATCGAGACGCTCGGGGCGCATGAAGCTGCACAGCCGACGATCGTTGACCAGCATGGCCGGGGCATCGCCGCAGGCGCCCAGGCATTCGGACTCTTGCAGGGTGAAAACTCCGTCGGGCGTGGTTTCGCCCAGCGCCACACCCAACTTTTCGCTCAAATACTGAGCCGCCGCTTCGCCGCCGCTCAGGGCGCACGGCAGATTGGTGCAGACGTTGAGCTTGAAGCGTCCGACCGGCCGGGTGTTGAACATGTTGTAGAAGGTCACCACCTCGTGCACGGCGATTGGCGGCATGCCGAGGTAGTCGGCCACCGCCTTCTCGGCCTCGGGCGACACCCAGCCCTGCTCCTGCTGGACGATGGACAGCGCCGCGATGACCGCCGACTGCTTCTGCTCGGGCGGATATTTGGCCACTTCCAGGTCGATGCGCTGGCGGGTGGATTCGGACAACATCATGCGTTGCATTTCACAAGTGACAGGCGAGCGGTCCATCAGCGGTCGATCTCCCCGAAAACAATGTCCAGCGTGCCGATGATGGCCACGACGTCGGCGATCATGTGGCCGCGCGACATTTCATCGAGCGCAGCCAGATGGGCAAAGCCGGGCGCGCGGATCTTGAGACGATAAGGCTTGTTCGCCCCATCCGACACGAGATAGATGCCAAACTCGCCCTTGGGATGCTCGACGGCGGCATAGGCCTGACCTTCAGGAACCCGCATGCCTTCGCTGAACAGCTTGAAATGATGGATCAGCGCTTCCATGCTGGTCTTCATTTCCTCGCGCGCGGGGGCCGCAACTTTATGGTTGTCGGTAATCACCGGGCCGGGGTTGGCCCGCAGCCAGTCCACGCACTGTTTGATGATGCGGTTGGACTGGCGCATTTCTTCCATGCGCACCAGATAACGGTCATAGCAGTCGCCGTTCTTGCCCACAGGAATATCGAAATCCATGCGGTCATAAACGTCGTAGGGCTGAGTCTTGCGCAGGTCCCACACCACTCCGGAGCCGCGCAGCATCGGGCCGGTCATCCCCAGATTCATCGCCCGCTCCGGAGAGACCACGCCGATTCCCACCGTGCGCTGCTTCCAGATGCGGTTGTCAGTCAGCAGGGTTTCGTATTCATCGACATAGGCCGGGAACCGCTGGGTAAAGTCGTCGATGAAATCGAGCAGCGAGCCCTGGCGCCCGGCGTTGCGGGCCTCGACGGCGCGGGCATTGCGAATCTTCGACTCACCGTATTGCGCCATGCGGTCGGGCAGATCGCGATAAACGCCGCCCGGGCGAAAATAGGCCGCATGCATCCGCGCACCCGACACCGCCTCGTACATATCGAACAAATCTTCGCGCTCGCGGAAAGCGTAGAGAAACACGGTCATCGCGCCGCAATCCAGCCCATGCGCGCCCAGCCACATGAGGTGGTTGAGCAAGCGGGTGATTTCGGCAAACATCACCCGGATGTATTGCCCACGCAGCGGAACCTCGACACCCAGCAGCTTTTCAATCGCCAGGCAGTAGGCATGCTCGTTGCACATCATGGACACATAATCCAGACGGTCCATATACGGCAGCGCCTGGATGTAGGTCTTGTGCTCCGCCAGTTTTTCGGTCGCCCGGTGCAACAGGCCAATGTGCGGATCTGCCCGCTGCACCACCTCGCCGTCGAGCTCAAGCACCAGACGCAGCACGCCGTGCGCAGCCGGATGCTGCGGGCCGAAGTTGAGGGTGTAGTTTTTGATGTCAGCCATATCAGTGCCCTAAGCAGTGCCCCAAGCTCAGCGCCCCAGACCTGCGCGACTGACACCGCCCAGACCCCCATAGCCCGTCTCGCGAATGACACGCGGAGTGATCTCGCGGGGTTCAATGGTGACAGGCTGGTAGATCACGCGCTTGCTGTCGGGGTCGTAGCGCATTTCCACCGTGCCGGAAAGCGGGAAGTCTTTACGGAAGGGATGACCGATGAAGCCGTAATCGGTAAGGATGCGGCGCAAATCCGGGTGGCCTTCAAAAATGATGCCGTAGAGATCGAAGGCCTCGCGCTCGAACCAGTTGGCCGAGTTCCAGATGTCGTTGATCGAGGCTACCAGCGGCAGATCATCGTCGGCACAGCGCACACGCACACGCAATCGCCAGTTGTGCTTGAGCGACAACAGGTGCACGACCACCATGAAGCGGCCGGCTTCGTCGCGCACGGCATTGCCATATTGCGCGTAATCGACACCGCAAAGATCGATGAGTTGCTCGAAATGCAGTTCGGCGTCATCGCGCAGAGCCAGACAAACGTCGCGGTAATGTGCCGGGGCAACATCCAGGGTAAGTTCGCCCACGCTGGCCTGCAAGGCCACAATGCGCTCGCCCAATGCGGCGCGCAGCGCGGTGTCGAGTTGTTCGAGCTTGCTGGTCATGGCATCGATTTGCGAAGTGAATGAGGGCGCGTTCTTGCAGGCAGTTCAGCGCGCGATCGTTTCGGTTCTGCGGATCTTGTTCTGCAACTGGATCAGCCCGTAAAGCAGCGCTTCGGCAGTCGGCGGGCAGCCCGGCACATACACATCCACCGGCACGATGCGGTCACACCCACGCACCACCGAGTAAGAGTAGTGGTAATAGCCGCCGCCGTTGGCGCAAGAGCCCATGGAGAGCACCCAGCGCGGCTCGGCCATCTGGTCGTAGACCTTACGCAGCGCGGGGGCCATTTTGTTGCACAGCGTACCGGCCACGATCATCAAGTCGGACTGACGCGGACTGGGTCGAAACACAATGCCAAAGCGGTCCAGGTCATAGCGCGCAGCACCTGCATGCATCATTTCCACCGCGCAGCAGGCCAGACCGAAGGTCATGGGCCAGAGCGAGCCGGTGCGCGTCCAGTTGATCAGCTTGTCTGCGGAAGTCGTGATGAAACCTTCCTGCAGAACGCCTTCAATGCTCATGATGCTTTACTCCTCATCGATTCAGATTAGCGCTACAGGGCAAGCCCAACCACGAGTCTATGTCGCAGGGACTCATTCCCAATCGAGCGCTCCCTTTTTCCACTCGTAAATGAAGCCTATCGTGAGGATGGCGAGAAAAATCATCATCGCCCAGAAACCAATCTGGCCAATGTCTTTCAGGGCGACGGCCCAGGGAAACAGGAAGGCGATTTCAAGGTCGAACAGGATGAAGAGAATAGCGACGAGGTAGTAGCGCACGTCGAACTTCATCCGCGCGTCTTCGAACGCTTCGAAGCCGCACTCATAGGGGGAGTTTTTCTCGGCGTCGGGATGACGCGGAGCGATCAGGTAACCGAGCAGTTGGGGCACCACGCCCACACCAATGCCCACCAGGATGAACAACAACACCGGCAGATACTGCTCAAGGTTCATCGCACTCCATCTCCTGTTGTTATTCGGGCGGATTCACACCCTGCCCTTCAATCTTTTGGTGCCGACGGCGAGACTCGAACTCGCACAGCTTTCGCCACTACCCCCTCAAGATAGCGTGTCTACCAATTCCACCACGTCGGCTCAAAACCGGATACCACCTGAACACCACCGCTTGACCTGCACGGCGAAAGTGGCCCAGCGCAACAAAACTTTTTAAGGACAGTCCACAGCGATCATGAGGATCATCGCCGTTGTGTGGCCTATCTTCAGCGCGGCAGCTTAAAGCGCTTCGTAAAGCGCGCTTACCTTACCCTTGCCGCCCCGTATCTTGTTTGTTACCGGATTTGCAAAACAAAAGAATCTTACATGCTTCCAATACAGCGAAGCAACACGCAACGGTCGGATATTGCTCTAACGCAATGCTCAACTACAGATCAGATTGACAAGTCGCAGAGCCTGTGTTTGCTGCAATGCACCATCAATGATGAGCGATGGTGCATGACAAGCGAATTTACCGGCTCGCGGACGCCGCAGACGCGGCCGTCTTGGGCTGCGTGGTGGCTTGCGAAGCCTTGCTCACCGCGCTCGGCACCCCAGGAATTTCGCTGATCGGACCCGCTGGTTTCGCGGGCGCCGCAACCGAGGCCACGGGCGCGGGCGCAGCGAGTTTTTCCATCAGTCCGCCATCGCCGGAATTGGCGCGGTTGCCGAAATACGCCATCATCAGCGTGGTAACGAAAAACAGTGTGGCGGCAACCGCTGTGCTGCGGCTCAAAAAATTCGCCGAACCCGTTGCCCCGAACAGGCTGCCCGACGCACCAGAGCCGAAAGAGGCGCCCATATCGGCGCCTTTGCCGTGCTGCATCAACACCAGAACGATCATCACCAGCGCAGACAGGATCTGCACCACCAGAGTCAAGGTCAAAAGAATTTGCATTTGTGCACTCATCCGCGCCAGGCGCGATTTACAACTTCACTTCACAAAGCAGGACGAACCTGCGAATCAATCAGTCTTGGCGCGTTGCCGCGGTGATCGCCAGAAAATCAGCCGCCTTGAGCGACGCCCCACCGATCAGGCCGCCATCGATGTCGGCCTGCGAAAACAACACCGCCGCATTGTCGGGCTTCACACTGCCGCCGTACAGAATCCGCACACCCGCAGCGGCTTCGCTCACCGTGCGCAGATGCTCCCGCAGCACAGCGTGCACTTCTTGCGCCTGCTCCGGGGTCGCCGTGCGGCCCGTGCCGATCGCCCAGACGGGCTCGTAAGCCACGACGATGCGCGATGTCTGCTCTCGCAGAAGATGGGTGACCGCCAGCAACTGACGCAGCACCACGGCACGGGTCAGCCCCGACTCCCGCTCAGCCAGTGTTTCTCCCACGCAAACGATAGGCGTCATACCCGCTTCGAGCGCACGCTCGGCCTTGGCCGCGACGAGCACATCGGATTCATGATGATCGGCACGGCGCTCGGAGTGGCCGACGATGACATAGCGGCAGCCAAAATCCTGCAGCATGCTCACGGACACTTCGCCCGTGTGTGCGCCACTTTGATGCACCGAGCAATCCTGCGCCCCGAGCGCAACCTGGCTGGTCTGCAGCAGTTGTTGCACTTGAGAGAGATAGGGAAAGGGCACGCAGATCGCCACTTCACAACGCGCGGTTCCTACGCCGGCAAGAACCTCGGCCAGCAGCGCGGCATTGCTCGCCAGGCTGCCATGCATTTTCCAGTTTCCTGCGACGAATAGCTGACGCATGCTTTGCTCCTGTCTGATGTCGTTTTACAGCGCGCGGCTCAAGACCAGCGCAGCACGAGTTTGCCAATGTGTTGCCCTTGCTCCATGCGCTGGTGCGCCTGCACGATGTCCTCGGCGGGGAATACCGCGTCGATCACAGGTCGCACACGACCTTGCTCGATCCAGGGCCAAACTGTCTTGTGCAAGGCCTGCGCAACGGCGCTCTTGAAGGCCACGCTGCGCGCGCGCAAAGTCGAGCCGGTAAGGGTCTGACGCCTGCGCATCAGCAGACCGGCATCTATTTCGGCCTTCACGCCCCCCTGCACGGCGATGACCACGAGCCGCCCCTCTTCTGCAAGGCAACGCTGCTCACGGGCGAGATAGCTGCCCGCCACCATGTCCAGAATGACGTCGGCGCCACGCTCTGCTGTGTGCGCCTGTATGGCCTCGACAAAATCCTGCGTGCGATAGTTGATGGCCAGTTCGGCGCCGAGTTGGAGGCAGGCGGCACATTTTTCGTCAGAGCCGGCCGTGGCGACAACGCGTGCGCCACTGGCCACAGCCAATTGAATGGCCATCGTGCCAATCCCGCTGCTACCCCCCTGCACCAGCAGCATCTCACCGGCTTGCAAGCGCCCACGCTCGAACACGTTGTGCCAGACGGTGAACGCGGTTTCCGGCAGGGCAGCGCCCTCCTCCGCACTCAGCCCGTCCGGCAAGGGCAGGCACTGGCCAGTGGGCGCCACGCAATATTCGGCGTAGCCCCCCCCGGCGACGAGCGCGCAGACGAGATCGCCCTGGTGCAAATCGGTTCCCGCCAGATCGCCCGAGACGATTTCACCGCAGACTTCTAGCCCCGGAAGGTCGGGCGCACCCGCAGGCGGCGGATACAGACCGCGCCGCTGCAAGGCATCGGGTCGGTTGACGCCGAACGCTCGCACGCGCAGCAACACCTCGCCCGCGCCTGCTTGCGGCATGGGCCGCTCGCAAAGACGCAGGACATCAGGTCCGCCGGGCTGGGAGATTTCGATGGCGCGCATGAAACCCGTGGCGATCAGACGCCCGGCTCAAGGTCGGCATCGGCGGCAGCGGGCGCCACGACCGGCTGCGCAGGCGCTGAGGAGGAATCCTCACCCAGCAGTGCCTTGATCGACAGACGGAAGCGGCCCTTGTCATCGGTTTCGATGACCTTGACGCGAACCTTCTGGCCCTCTTGCAGGAAGTCGCTCACCTTGTTGATGCGCTCGTTGGCGATCTGCGAGATGTGCAGCAGACCGTCCTTGCCCGGCAGCACATTCACCAGCGCGCCGAAATCGAGAATCTTGACCACGGCGCCGTCATACACCTGACCGACTTCCACTTCGGCGGTGAGGTCGATGATGCGCTGCTTGGCGATCGTGGCTTTGTCGGCGTCGGTCGAGGCGATGGTGATGGTGCCGTCCTCGCCGATGTTGATCTGCGTGCCGGTTTCTTCGGTGAGCGCGCGAATGGTGGCGCCACCCTTGCCAATCACGTCGCGGATGCGCTCGGGGTTGATCTTCAGGGTGTAGAGACGCGGCGCGAACTGCGAAACCTCTTCACGCGCACCGCCGACTGCCTGCTGCATGACGCCCAGGATGTGCATGCGGGCCTCACGCGCTTGTGCCAGCGCCACCTGCATGATCTCGCGGGTGATGCCCTGAATCTTGATGTCCATCTGCAGCGCGGTCACGCCCGAAGCCGAACCCGCCACCTTGAAGTCCATGTCGCCGAGGTGATCTTCATCGCCCAGAATGTCGGTCAGCACCGCAAAGCGATTGCCTTCCTTGATCAGACCCATGGCGATACCGGCCACATGCGCCTTCAGCGGCACACCGGCGTCGAGCAGTGCCAGGCAGCCGCCGCAGACCGAGGCCATGGACGAAGAGCCGTTGG
Source organism: Thiomonas sp. 13-64-67 (assembly GCF_002282795.1). NCBI lineage: Bacteria > Pseudomonadati > Pseudomonadota > Betaproteobacteria > Burkholderiales > Thiomonas > Thiomonas sp. 13-64-67. Next base: position 81,404 of record NZ_NCKP01000005.1, on the reverse strand, counting down.
ACTCGGTCACTTCCGACACCACGCGCATGGTGTAAGCGAAGTCTTCTTTTTTCGGCAGCACCGCCAGCAGCGCGCGCTTTGCCAGGCGACCATGGCCGATTTCGCGGCGCTTGGGCGTGCCCACACGGCCCGTCTCGCCCGTGGCGAACGGCGGCATGTTGTAGTGCAGCAGGAAGCGGTCGCGGTATTCGCCGCCCAGCGCATCGATGATCTGCGCATCCTGGTCGGTGCCCAGCGTGGCCACGGCCAAAGCCTGGGTTTCACCGCGGGTGAACAGCGCGCTGCCATGCGTGCGCGGCAACACCGAAGTACGGATGCTCAAAGGACGCACGGTGCGGGTGTCGCGACCATCGATGCGGGGCTCGCCCGCGAGAATCTGGTCACGCACGATGCGCGCTTCCATGTCGAACAGGATGCCGTCGACCTTGGCCGCATCAGCGGCGATGCCCGCCTCGGCCAAACCGGCATGCACCTTGGCCGTCGCTTCGCGCAAGGCCTGCGTACGCGCCTGCTTCTGGGTGATTTTGTAGGCGGCGCGGATATCGTCACCAGCCAGCGCCTGAATGCGGTCGATCAGCGCCTGATCTTTCTCGGGCGCGGCCCAGTCCCAGGCAGGTTTGCCGCCATCGCGCACCAGCTCGTGGATGGCGTTGATCGCCGTCTGAAACTGCGCATGGCCGAACATCACGGCTTCGAGCATGACCTCTTCAGACAACTGATCGGCCTCGCTCTCGACCATCAGCACCGCCGATTCCGTACCCGCCACCACCAGTTCGAGGCGACTGTCGGCCAGTTCGGCGCGGCTGGGGTTGAGCACATAGTTGCCGTTGACGTAACCCACGCGGGCTGCGCCCACCGGGCCATTGAACGGCAAGCCCGACACCGCCAGCGCGGCGCTTGAAGCCAGCAGGGCCGGAATATCGGCTTCGACCTCCGGGTTGATGGACAGCACATGCACCACCACCTGAACCTCGTTGAAAAATCCCTCAGGAAACAAGGGGCGGATCGGGCGATCGATCAAACGCGAGGTCAGCGTTTCGTTTTCGCTGGGGCGGCCCTCCCGCTTGAAAAAACCACCGGGAATGCGGCCCGCCGCATAGGTCTTCTCGATGTAATCGACGGTCAGGGGGAAAAAATCCTGCCCCGCCTTGGCCGTACGCGCGCCCACCACCGTGGCGAGCACCACGGTATCGTCCATATTGAGCAGCACCGCACCGCTGGCCTGGCGCGCAATCTCGCCCGTTTCCATCGTGACTTGATGGCGTCCCCACTGGAAGGTTTTGACGACTTTGTTGAACATGGCTAACTCCTTGATCAAGGCGCAACTGCGATCTTCGTCCTGAGGGACTGAGATCGCCACGAGCAGCGCCCGTTAAAAACCTGGCGGAGTGATGCCATTCCAGCGACGCCCGGCTATCCGGCGCGTCGGTGGAATGACACGGGTCACACCGCCCCCTTGAAACCCACGCCGCACCCCATCAGAGGCGCGACGCTTCAAACCTTGCAAACCACAACGCCCATACAAAAAAACGCCTGTGCCGACAAACTCACACAGGCGTTCTTGCAAAGCAGGCACTTACTTACGCAGACTGAGCTTGGCGATCAGGGCGCGATAACGATCGGCGTCCTTGTCTTTCAGGTAGTCGAGCAACTTGCGACGGCGGCTCACCATCTTGAGCAGGCCACGACGACCATGATGGTCTTTGGCGTGCGTTTTGAAGTGATCGGTCAAATGATTGATGCGCGCGGTCAGCAAAGCGACCTGCACTTCCGGAGATCCGGTATCACCCGTACCGCGGGCATTGTCGGCGACGATTTGCGCCTTGTTGATTTCTGCAACAGACATGTCAGTTTCCTAGTAGAGAACACGCGAACGCAGAAGAAACCATTCCGCGCCGTGAAGATGAAAAGCCACTGATTCTAACCTGAACTGAAATCGCCACGACTTGAATCGACGCACTGCCTGACCCACAACCTCGCAGCACTCATGAGAACACGCAGGGCCGCCCCCAAGTTTTCTTGTCCGCCTCGCGGCTTGCAAACCGCTCGGATTCGGCTCCAAGCTGCCACAGGGCAGCTTGGAGCCGCGGGCCTCATCCCCTTCGGGGGACCTGACGCGAACGCGGCAGATCTGGGGCGAGATTGGGGAACTTGAAAACTGTCACACTGGCGGCATATCCTGGTTATCGGGGCTTCGATCCCCTATTTCTTAAGGAGAATCCTCATGGCTTATTCCATTACTACCCCATCCAGCCGTTCTTCTCTCTATAGCAGCGGTTTGGAGCCTGTTTTTGGTCGGCTGTTCGATCAGGCATTCCGCGACTTTTTCGCCGCGAGTGACAGTCCTGATCAGGCCTTGAAAAAACTCAGTATGGATGTGACCGAGACCGACAAGGGCTATACCGTCCACGCCGATCTTCCGGGTATCGAAAAAGACGCGGTCAAAATCCAGATCGATGGCCCGCGCGTCACCATCTCGGCCGAGTCGAAGAAGGAAGACGAGAAGACTGAGGGCGGCAAAGTGATCTACCGCGAACGCAGCGCAAGCCAGTTTTATCGCTCTTTTGAACTGCCCGCCGAGCTAGACGCCGCCGCTGCAGAAGCGAAGCTGGAAAACGGCGTGCTCACCCTCACCCTGCCACGCAAAGCACAAGCCGTAATTCAGCAAATTGCGGTGAAGTAAGTCGCCCGTTGGGAACGGCAGCGCACCGCCGCTCCCAACGGTCAAGCGCTTGCAGCGCCAGCACGCAGGCTGTGGATTTGTTCACAGCCTGCGTATTTTCGTGGCGCTTCGGCGGGGTCAAACGGCGCGAACGGGTTTACAGTGCGTTAACAAACCCAACAACGCACCGATCACCGCGCTATGCGCCTTCAACTTCTCTCCGATCTGCATCTGGAAACCGAGACCTTCGCGCCGCAACCCGCGCCCGATGCCGATCTGTTGGTTCTTGCGGGCGATATCGATGCCCATCACACCCAGATCGACCTGTTCCGCGACTGGCCGGTACCGGTCATTTACGTGCCTGGCAACCACGAGCATGACCACAAGGATTTTGATCAAGCCCTGGACGCGTTGCGCGAGCGCTGCGACCGTCTGGGCTTCACCATGCTGCACCGCGAGCAGACTCGAATCGAACACCAGGGACGCACCATCCGGGTGCTGGGTACCACGCTGTGGAATGATTTCGAGCTGTTCGGCGCCGAGGGCATCGAGCGCTGCATGCGCGCAGCTCGCTACTTTGCCGAACAGGTGCAATGCGCCACACGCCACGGCAAACCCATGGGCGTGGCCGAGCTACGCGAAGAAGGGCAGGTTTGCCGTGACTGGTTGCGCGATCAACTCACCAATCCCGCCCATCTCTCAGATGCGAACGATGCCACTCTGGTCATCACCCATTTCGCGCCCAGCCTGCGCAGCAACGACGCGCGCTATCCCGTCAACGCCTCGACGGCGAGTTTCTGCAATGCCTATGACGATCTGATTCCACACAGCACACTGTGGCTGCACGGCCATCTGCACTGTCGGCACGACTACCGGGTAGGCACTTCGCGAGTGGTGTGCAACGCCCGCGGTCTGGCGAGCAAGGGCGAGGACAGCGACTTTCAGCCGCAAGGCGTGTGGGAAATCTAGCCCGAAACGTCTTTTAGGCCGCCCCGATCTGCGTCAAATCCCAGCGCGGCAGCACATCGAACGGCCCGGCCGCACGGGCCGCTTCCGGGTGCGCCTGCAAGCGCAGGGCGCCGGCCAGGGCAATCATCGCGCCGTTGTCGGTACACCATTCCAACTCGGGAAAAAACAAGGCCACACCGCGCGCCGACAGCGTCGCAGCCAGTTTCTCCCGCAATTGCCGGTTCGCGCCCACGCCGCCCGCGACGACCACCGACGTTCTTTTTGTCGCTTGCTGCGCGCGCGCGGTTTTGTGCACCAGCACATCGGTGATCGCTTCTTGCGCGGCTGCGGCCAGATCGGCCCGAGCCTGTTCGCACAGATTCGAGCCCAGGCCGCGCACCCGCGTAAGCACGGCGGTTTTCAAACCAGCAAACGAAAAGTCGAGATCCGGGCTGTGCATTTTCGGCCTCGGAAGATCGAACGCGGCCGGATTGCCGAAGGCTGCGAGCCGGGCCAGTTCCGGCCCGCCGGGATAACCCAGCCCGAGCAATTTCGCCGATTTGTCGAAAGCCTCGCCGGCCGCATCATCGACCGTCTCGCCCAGCAGGGTGTACTGACCGAAGGCCTGCACGTCGAGCAGCATGGTGTGCCCGCCGGACACCAACAGCGCGAGGAAGGGGAAGCTGGGCGGCTGCTTCGAAAGCAGGGGAGACAATAGATGTCCCTCGAGGTGATGAACCCCGATCAGCGGCTTGCCCAGCGCCATGCCCAAAGCCGAGGCCACGCCCGCGCCGACCAGCAGCGCCCCCGCCAGCCCCGGCCCGCGGGTGTAGGCGATGGCGTCCACCTGATCCAGCCGCACCCCAGCCTGCTTGAGAGCCAGGTCGGTCAAAGGCAGAAGGCGACGAATATGGTCGCGCGAGGCCAGCTCTGGCACCACCCCGCCATAGGCCTGATGCATATCGACCTGCGAATGCAGCGCGTGACCGCGCAGACCCGCATCGGTGTCGTACAGTGCGGCGGCGGTTTCATCGCACGACGTTTCAATTCCAAGAACCAGCATGCCCGGCAGTCTAGCCTTCCCAACCACCTTCCGCTCCCCCGCGCCTCATCAGCCCCGTTTCGACGCCGTCATCATCGGTGCGGGTGCAGCCGGGCTGCTCTGCGCCGCACTGGCCGGACAACGTGGGCGGCGGGTGCTGTTGCTCGACCATTGGCCCAAGGTCGCCGAGAAAATCCGCATCTCCGGCGGCGGGCGTTGCAACTTCACCAATCTGCACACGCGTCCTGAAAACTTCCTGTCAGGCAACCCGCATTTCTGCAAATCGGCGCTCTCCCGATACGGGCCACAAGACATCATCGCGCTGCTGCGCAAGCACCGCATCGGCTTTCACGAAAAGCACAAGGGACAGCTGTTTTGCGATGACTCGGCGGAGCAACTCATCACCGCACTGCTTGAAGAATGCGCAGCAGGCCAGGTGACGCACTGGCAACCGTGCGCGGTGGAAGCGGTCGAAGCCGCCGCCCCCGGCTTTCGCGTGCGCACCGCAAAAGGCTGGGTGAGCACTGACGCCCTGGTTGTCGCCACCGGAGGGTTGTCGATTCCGCAGATTGGCGCCAGTCCGTTCGGCTATCAACTCGCCGAGCAATTCGGCCTGCCGATCGTCCCGCCCCGCCCTGCCCTGGTGCCGCTGGCATTCGATCCGGCATTGTGGGCCCCGTTTGCCGACCTCAGCGGCGTCTCGCTCGAGGTGGACATTCAGACGGACCATGAGCATCGCACCGTCAATTTCCGCGAAGACCTGTTGTTTACCCACCGCGGGCTCAGCGGCCCGGCGATCCTGCAGTCTTCGAGTTACTGGCAAGCGGGCAAACCCCTGCGGATCAACCTGATGGGCGAAGTCTCCGAAGCGGCGTGGATTCAATCCAAGCAGGGCAATCGCCGCACCCTCGCAGGCGAACTCAGCCAACACCTGCCGCAGCGCCTGGCCCACGCCCTGTGCGCACAGACCGGCGACGCCGACCGTCGCATGGCCGATTTCAGCGACAAAGCGCTGCGAACCCTCTGGCAACACTGGCACGCCTGGCCCGTGCAGCCCAGCGGCACGCTGGGCTGGCGCAAAGCCGAGGTCACCGCCGGAGGCATCGATACCCGCGCACTCTCGTCATCGACTCTCATGGCGAGGGATGTCCCGGGGCTGCATTTCATCGGCGAACTCGTCGACGTCACCGGTTGGCTTGGCGGCTACAACTTCCAGTGGGCCTGGAGTTCCGCCGCCGCCTGCGCGCAGGCGCTCTGATGCCGTCTTGTGGCCGGGTATTTGTTGCCTTCAAAATTAGGGCATATAATCTTTAGGTTTTTACTCCTCGACACGGCAGGCCACACTCGGCTTGGCTGCTGCGAGTTTGGCCCACGCAGCCCAGTACCCAAGCAGTTGAACCGCGTCGTTGAAACGTCTAGTACGACAACGACAGCGGCAGCACGACAAACTCACCTGGCCTGCCTACATTGGATTGAAGCTCATCAATGACCACCATTCGCGTTAAAGAAAACGAGCCGTTCGACGTCGCACTGCGTCGCTTCAAGCGCACCATCGAAAAACTCGGCCTGCTCACCGAACTGCGCGCTCGCGAGTTCTATGAAAAGCCGACCGCAGAGCGCAAGCGCAAGAAGGCCGCGGCGGTCAAGCGCCACTACAAGCGTATCCGCAGCCAAACGCTGCCCGAGCGCAAATACTGATTCCACCCGCCTGATTTTCCGCTGATTTTTTTCGTTTCCGCGCGCTGACTTTTGTTTTGTCTGGCGCCCGCAACGGAATGCGCAAGGCAGCAACGCGCATCTGCAGCTCGCCTCATAGCCCGCCCATCGATGCGGGCTTTTTGCATTGGACTCACCATGACAATCAAAGACCGTATTCAGGATGACATGAAGGCCGCCATGCGCGCCAAAGATGCGCCGCTGCTTGGCGCCATTCGCCTGCTGATGGCTGCGATGAAACAGAAAGAAGTCGACGAACGCATCGAGTTGGACGACGCGGCCATCGTGGCGATCATCGACAAAATGATCAAGCAACGCCGCGACGCGATTGCGCAATTCACCCCGGCCGGGCGCCAGGATCTGGTGGACAAAGAGGCCGCCGAAATCGTCGTTCTCGAACGCTACCTGCCCGCACGCCTGGACGCCGCCGCCATTGACGCCGAGATCCGCGCGCTGATGGCGCAAACCGGCGCCAGCGGTCCGCAGGATTTGGGCAAGCTCATGGGCCCGCTCAAGACGCAGCTTGCCGGTCGGGCCGACATGGCCCTGGCTGCAGCCCGCGCCAAAGCCCTGCTCAGCGGCGCCTGATTTCGGATATGGCGCCGTGAACCCAAGCTCCGACGTCACTGCGCGTCCTTTGTTGGTGTTCTCCCACGCCAACGGCTTTCCCGCTCCGGTGTATCGCAAGCTGTTTCAGGCGCTCGAACCGGCATTTCGGGTCCGCGCCGTGCCCATTTACGGTCACGACGCCCGGTATCCCGTGCGCGATGGCTGGAAGCCGCTGGCGCAGCAACTGATCGATTACCTGCAGCGCGATTGCCACGGCGAGCCTGCGGTACTGGTCGGGCACTCGCTGGGGGGCTATTTGAGTCTGATGGCCGCACATGCCCGCCCCGAACTGGCGCAGCAGGTCATTCTGCTCGACTCGCCCGTGGTGTCTGGCTGGCGCGCGCGGCTGCTCTGGCTGTCCAAACGCACCGGGCTGGGCGAGCGATTCTCGCCCGCTGCGGCGGCCAAACGACGGCGCACGCGCTGGCCCGACGTTGACGCCGTGCGCACACATTTCTCCTCGAAAACCGCCTTTGCACAATGGGACCCGGAAATGCTGGGCGACTACTGCGCGTTCGGCACCCGGGCCGATCCGCAGGGCCGGGCGTTGGCCTTCGAGCGCGACATCGAATACCGTATCTACAAAACTCTGCCGCACCAGCTCGGCGCCCTGGCGCGCAAGCCCTTTCCCGTGCCGGTGAGTTTCATCGGTGGACGATCATCGCGCGAAATCCGCATGGCCGGAATGCAGACCACGATGCGCTTGGCGCAAGACCGCCTGCAGTGGATCGATGGCTCGCACCTGTTCCCGTTCGAGGCGCCGCAGCAGACCGCACGCCTGATCGAGCGGGCTTTCGACCTCGCCAGCAACGCCTGTCATCCAGGTCTCAAAACCTGCTCCCTATAATGCACTTTTACCGGCATTCGTCGCGGCTATGACCAAATATGTGTTCGTCACCGGCGGAGTGGTGTCCAGCTTAGGCAAGGGCATCTCATCCGCATCTCTTGCCGCGATTCTCGAATCGCGCGGCCTCAAAGTCACCCTCATCAAACTCGATCCCTACATCAACGTCGATCCAGGGACGATGAGCCCCTTCCAGCACGGCGAAGTCTTCGTCACTGAAGACGGCGCCGAGACCGATCTCGATCTGGGACATTACGAGCGCTTCATCACCACCCGCATGCGGCGGGTGAACAATTTCACCACCGGCCAGATTTACGACAGCGTGCTGCGCAAGGAACGTCGCGGCGAATACCTCGGCAAGACGGTGCAGGTGATTCCGCACATCACCAACGAGATTCAGGATTTCGTTCGTCGCGGCGCTGGCGAGGGCACCGCTGACGCGGTGGATGTCGCCTTGGTGGAAATCGGCGGTACGGTGGGCGACATCGAATCCCTGCCTTTTCTCGAAGCCGCACGGCAGATGAGTCTGCGCATGAAGCGGGGCGACTGTGCCTTTGTTCACCTCACCCTCGTGCCCTACATTCCGGCCGCTGGCGAACTCAAGACCAAGCCCACCCAGCACAGCGTGCAAAAACTGCGCGAGATCGGCATCTCGCCCGACGCCTTGCTGTGCCGCGCCGACCGCCCGATTCCCGACGATGAGCGTGCCAAGATTTCCATGTTCTCGAACGTGCGCGAAGACGCGGTGATTTCGGTGTGGGACGTGGACACGATCTACAAGATTCCGCAAATGTTGCACCAGCAGCATCTCGACGACATCATTTGTGAAAAGTTGGGCATCACGGCGCCTCCTGCCAACCTCAAGGTCTGGGACGATCTGGTGCAGGCGCTCGAACATCCACAGCACACCGTGCGCATCGCCATGGTGGGCAAGTACGTCGATCTGTCGGACTCGTACAAGTCGCTCAACGAAGCCTTGCGCCACGCCGGCATCAAGACCAGTTCGCGCGTCGAGATCAGCTATCTCGACTCGGAAACCCTAGAGCCGACCAACATCGCCCAGCTCGACGGCTATGACGCCGTGCTCGTGCCCGGCGGATTCGGCAAGCGCGGCGTCGAGGGCAAGATTCTTGCCGCGCAATATGCTCGCGAGCACCGCATTCCCTACCTGGGCATCTGTCTGGGCATGCAGGTGGCCACCATCGAATTCGCCCGCCACGTCGCTGGGCTGCCGCAAGCCAACAGCACCGAGTTCGAGCCCGACACCCCGCAGCCCGTGATCGCGCTGATCGACGAGTGGCTCGACCGCGACGGCAGCGTGCAGAAGCGTCACGCCGGGTCTGATCTCGGCGGCACCATGCGGCTGGGCGCCCAAAGCTCCGATGTAAAGCCGGGCACCCTCGCTCACAGCATCTACGGCAATGTGGTGACCGAACGTCATCGCCATCGCTACGAGGCCAACGAACACTATCTGGCCACCCTGCAAAAAGCCGGGCTGGTCATCTCAGCCATCACGCAGCGCGAGCACCTCACCGAAATCATCGAGTTGCCGCAAACCGTTCATCCGTGGTTCGTCGGCGTGCAGTTCCACCCGGAATTCAAATCGACGCCCTGGGGCGGCCACCCGCTGTTCACGGCCTTCATTCAGGCCGCCCTGCAACGCCACGCCGCAAACGCCTGATCCGCACGCCTCGCCATGCCCACTCCACAAACCCTTTGCGGATTTCCCGTCGGCCTCGATCAGCCATTCTTTCTCATCAGCGGCCCCTGCGTAGTCGAGTCCGAGCAGTTGCAAATGGATGTAGCCGGGCAGTTGCGCGACATCTGCCGTTCCCTCGACATCCCGCTGATTTTCAAATCGAGCTACGACAAGGCCAATCGTTCGAGCGGAGCGTCGTTTCGCGGCCCCGGCATGGAGCAGGGTCTGGAAATTCTGTCCAAGGTGCGGCGCGACATCGGCGTGCCCGTTCTCACCGACGTGCATACCGCCGAAGAGGCCCCGCGTGTGGCTGAGATCGTCGATGTGCTGCAGACGCCGGCCTTCCTCTGCCGCCAGACCGATTTCATTCATGCGGTCAGCAGCCTGGGCAAGCCGGTGAACATCAAAAAAGGCCAGTTTCTCGCGCCGGGCGACATGAAAAACGTCATCGCCAAGGCGCGCGCCGCCGCCGCACAGGCGGGGCATCCTGACACCTTGTTCATGGCCTGTGAACGTGGCGTGAGCTTTGGCTACAACAATCTGGTCTCTGACATGCGCTCGCTGGCCATCATGCGCGAAACGCAAAGCCCCGTCGTCTTCGACGCCACCCATTCGGTGCAACTGCCCGGCGGCCAAGGCACGAGTTCCGGCGGACAGCGCGAGTTCGTTCCGGTGCTCGCCCGCGCGGCCATTGCCGCAGGTGTGGCGGGCGTTTTCATGGAGACCCACCCCGATCCGGCCCATGCGCTGAGCGACGGCCCCAACGCGGTGCCGCTGCACCACATGCGTGCCCTGCTCGAAAGCCTCAAAGACGTCGACGCCGCAGTCAAGCGCCGCGGCTTCCTCGAAACCCACTTCAACTAATCCCCATGAGCGCCTACATCATCGCCGACGTCGATGTGACCGACCCCCAGCAGTACGAGCAATACAAGGTGTTGTCGTCCCAGGCCATCGCGGCGCATGGCGCAGAGGTCTGCATCCGTGGCGGCGCGGTCGAGGTGCTCGAAGGCGACTGGTCGCCCACTCGCATCGTGCTGCTGAAGTTTCCAGACCTTGCAGCGGCGCGCAATTTCTACGACAGCGCCGAGTATCTGCTGGCGCGGCAGGCGCGTGCCGGTGCCGCCACTATGCGCATGATCGCCGTGCAAAGCGTCTGAAACCCATCTTTGTTCCCATCTTTTCTCACATTCCCTGACAGGAGTCTCCATGAGTGCCATCGTTGACCTCACCGCCCGCGAAATCCTCGATAGCCGCGGCAATCCCACAGTCGAATGCGACGTGGTGCTGGAAACCGGGTTTATCGGCCGCGCCGCCGTGCCGTCGGGCGCATCCACCGGCACGCGCGAAGCCATGGAGCTGCGCGACGGCGACAAGTCGCGCTTCGGCGGCAAAGGCGTGCTGCGCGCAGTTGAGCACATCAACACCGAAATCACCGAAGCGGTGATGGGCCTGGACGCCACCGAGCAAACCTTCCTCGACCAGACTCTGATCGACCTCGACGGCACGCACAACAAGTCACGCCTGGGCGCCAATGCCATCCTGGCCGTCAGCATGGCCGTGGCCAAGGCGGCCGCCGAAGAAGCCGGCATGCCGATCTATCAGTATCTAGGCGGCTTTTCGGCGCGCGAGCTGCCGGTGCCGATGATGAACGTGATCAACGGCGGTGCCCACGCCAACAACAGCCTGGACATGCAAGAGTTCATGATCATGCCGGTGGGCGCGCCCAATTTCCACGAGGCGCTGCGCTACGGCGCCGAGGTGTTTCATGCGCTCAAGGGCATCCTGAACGATCGCGGCCTGCCGACCACCGTGGGCGACGAAGGCGGCTTTGCGCCCAACGTGGCCAACCATGAAGCCGCGCTGCAACTCATCGTCGAAGCCATCGAGAAGGCGGGCTACCGTCCGGGCGAGCAGATCGCCATCGCCCTCGACCCGGCTTCGAGCGAGTTCTACAAGGACGGCAAGTACCACCTCGAAGGCGAAGGCCTGGTGCTATCCACCGAGGAAATGGTCGATTTCTACGACAACTGGCTGGGCAAATATCCCATCGTGTCCATCGAAGACGGCCTGGCCGAACAAGACTGGGACGGCTGGAAGCTGCTCAACTCCCGTCTGGGCAAGAAGGTGCAGTTGGTGGGCGACGACATTTTTGTCACCAACACCTCCATCCTGAAAAACGGCATTGCCGACAAGCTGGCCAACTCCATTCTGATCAAGGTGAACCAAATCGGCACCCTGACCGAGACCTTCGCCGCCATCGAAATGGCCAAGCGCGCAGGCTGGACCGCCGTGATCTCGCACCGCTCCGGCGAAACCGAAGACAGCCTCATCGCCGACATTGCCGTAGCCACCAATGCCGGGCAGATCAAGACCGGCTCGCTCTCGCGCAGCGACCGTATCGCCAAGTACAACCAGTTGCTGCGCATCGAAGAAAACCTGGGCGAGACCGCCCGCTTCCTCGGCCGCGACGTGTTCTACAACCTGCGCTGATTTCATCGCACACGGCTGGTCGTCATGCGCTGGGTCACCGTTCTGCTCGTGAGTTTGCTGCTGTTGCTGCAGTGGCCGCTGTGGTTCGGCGAGCGGGGCTGGTTCGCGGTGCAACGGCTGGAAAATCAGCTCAGCCAGCAAGAGCAGGCCAACGCGCTGGCCCAGCAGGACAACGACCGCCTAGCCGCCGAGGTCCACGACCTGAAAGCCGGTCTTGGCGGTGTTCAAGACCAAGCCCGTCGCGAAATGGGCATGGTCAAGCCCGACGAGATTTTTGTGCAGATCGTGCCGCCCGCGCGGGCGGCCAGCGCCAGCGCCCGATAAAAAGGGGCCCGGAAGCCCTCAGTGGTGTATGAGTGGCCTGTGAGTGACGTATCAATGACGTACTGATGCCACCGGCGGTTGAACCAGGGTGTTGACAAACACTTGAGCCGCATCGATGGCATCAAAGGCATAGCCCTGACCGCAGAATTCGCAGCGCACATCCACCTCGCCGCGCTCCGCGATAATCGACTCCACCTCCTCGCGCCCCAGCATGCGCAACATGCCCACAACGCGATCACGCGAACAGGTGCAGTGAAAACGCGGGGTCTGCGGCTCGAAAACCCGGGCACCCTCTTCCCAGAACAGGCGCCTGAGCACTTCCTCAGGCGCGAGCTGCAGCAGTTCATCGGAAGTCAAGGTTGCCGCCAGATGGCGGGCACGCTGAAAGTCCTCGTCGGGTTGTTCCGCCCCCTCGGCGGTCTGTTTCTCACCGGGCATGCGTTGCAGCAGCAGACCGCACACAGCCTCGTCGTTGCTGGCCAGCAGAAGCAGCGAGTCGATCTGCTCCGATTGCGCCAGATACTGTTCCAGCATGGCAGCGAGCGACGGCAGCGTCTGACCGTGCTCATCGGTCAGCGCCACGATGCCTTGGTAGGGCTGCAGGCCAGATTCGGGATTGCGCGGATCAAGGGTGATGGCGCAGCGTCCTTTGCCATCTGGATTGACCAGCGACGCCAGGTCTTGGGGCAAGGCCGCAGCCTCCTGCAAATCGTCGGCCATCTTGGCCGTTGCCCGCAACCCGAAGTCGGGCTGACACTCGGCGACTGCGAGCTTCAGCGGGCCGTCGCCCTGAATCTGCAAAATCAAGGCGCCATCGAATTTCAGGCTGCCCGCCAGCAAGGCGCTGGCCGCCGCCATCTGCCCGACCAGTGCGGCGACCTCCTGCGGATAGGTGCGGCGCTTACACAGTTCGGCCCAGGTGGACTCCAGACGGACGAGAACACCGCGCACATGGCCCGTGCCCAGCATGAATTTGACAAGTTGATCGCTCATGAATGCATTAGTTGAAGTTCTTGGGCAAAGCGCTGGGCGCGCTCGACGTAGTGTTCGGCACTGCCTTTCAGCGCGGCAATGGCCTCGGGCGTGAGTTCGCGCGCCACGCGTGCGGGCGCACCCAAAATCAGCACCCCATCAGGAAACACTTTTCCCTCGGTGACCAAGGCGCCGGCACCCACCAGGCAATTGCGGCCAATCTGCGCGCCATTCAAGACCACCGCGCCAATGCCGATCAGGCTGCCCTCGCCGATGGTGCAGCCATGCAGCATGGCCTGATGGCCGATGGTGACGCGCGGCCCTACCGTGAGCGGATAGCCGGGGTCGGTGTGAAGCACCGAACCATCCTGCACATTCGATTCCTCTCCGATCTCGATGAGTTCGTTGTCACCGCGCAGCACGGCCGAAAACCACACGCTGGAGCGCGGCAGCAGCCGCACTTTGCCCATGACCTGCGCGCCTGGCGCCACATAGGCATCGGCGGCGATCTCGGGGCGCCAGTCGGCGAATTGGTAAATTGGCATGATGGATCACTCCAGAAAAATCAGGCCATGAACTGGCAAATCCCCCGGCTTGAACCGGGCGATGACTTTCCGCCCGCATCGCAGGCGCTCCCCGCATTGTCGCCGTTCCCCGGCTTGCTTGCCGTGGGCGGGCAACTCGATGCCGACACCCTGGAGCGGGCCTACCGGCAGGGTATTTTCCCCTGGTTCAGCCCGGGCGAGCCGCTGCTGTGGTGGAGCACCGATCCGCGCATGGTGCTGCGGTCCGAACAGTTGCATGTGACGCGCTCGCTGAAAAAATCGGCACGTCGGTTCGGTCGCAGCGCCGATTGGCATCTTCGGATCGACACCGCCTTCCCCCGCGTGATGCAGCAGTGCGGCGCGCAGCGCGCCGACACCGGCACCTGGATCACCCCCGACATGCTTCAGGCCTACACCACCCTGCACACGCGCGGCCTGGCCCACAGTTTCGAGCTGTGGGAGGGCGATGCGCTGCGCGCCGGTCTGTACGGCGTGTGCATCGGCCGCATGTTCTACGGCGAATCCATGTTCACCGAGGTGAGCGATGGCTCGAAAACCTTGCTGATGGCGCTGTGCGGGTTTTGTCTGCGCCACCGCATCGACCTGATCGATTGCCAGCAGCAGACCGACTATCTGGCGCAGATGGGCGCTGCGCCGATCGCGCGCGATGCGTTTTTGCACCATGTGGCGCAAGCCACAAGGCAATCGGCCGTACCGGGCTGGCAGTATGATGATTCAACCTTTCTCACCGACTGCGCACGCTGGCTGTGACCCATCCCAAAGAACTTCCACTCACGACCCTGCAGTTCTACGCCACGGCAAGTTACCCGTGCAGTTACTTGCCGGGCCGCATGGCGCGCTCGCAGGTGGCCACGCCCAGCCATCTGATCAATGCCGATGTGTACTCCGATCTGGTGCGCGCCGGCTTTCGTCGCAGCGGTCTGTTCACCTACCGCCCGCAGTGCGAAGACTGCCAGGCCTGCCTGCCCATCCGCGTGCTGGCGGCGCAGTTTTCGCCCAACCGCACGCAGCAAAGAGCCTGGAGGCGACATGGCGATCTCTCGGTGCGAGTGCTCAAGCTCGGCTTCATCCCCGAGCACTATCAGCTTTATCTACGCTATCAGGCCGCGCGCCACACCGGCGGCGGCATGGATCACGACAGCATCGACCAGTACGCCCAATTTCTGCTGCAAAGCCGGGTGAACACCCGGCTGGTCGAGTTTCGAGCCCCCGCGCAGGCTGGCGCAGAGCTTGGCGCCCTCAAGATGGTCTCGGTGGTCGACGTGCTGTCCGACGGCCTTTCAGCGGTGTACACCTTCTTTGAAACGGCGGACGCCGGCACCAGCTACGGCACCTACAACATCCTCTGGCAGATCGAGCAGGCGCGCTCCATGCAGTTGCCGCATGTGTATCTTGGCTACTGGATCGCGCACAGCCGCAAGATGGCCTACAAATCCAATTTCACGCCGTTTGAAATCTACCGAGACGGCGGCTGGTTCAACCCGCTATCCGCAAGCGTTTGACCTCCGCGGTCACCCTGCCGCCTTGCCCTTGGCGCGCTGTGCGAACTGCTGTTTGAAGGTTGCCTGCGACGGCACGGGCAAATCGCGGTAAGCGGTCCACCCCGAGGCGCCTGGCAGGTTTTGCACGCGCCTGCGCTCGCCCCCCATCAGCCGCAAGACCCTCGACGCCAGCCGCGCCCCCGGCCGATACAGCCAGGAATGCCGCGCGGCATAGCTCCACAGCCTCAAGGCCCAGCGCTCCATGCCCGGCCGCATTTCGCGCTCGAATTGCTGTTCGCGCATTTTGCGCAGCAGATCGGGCAGCGGGATTTTCATCGGGCATACGACCTGACATTGCCCGCATAGCGTGGCGGCCTGCGGCAAATCCTGCGTGCTTTCAAGCCCCTGGTAACTCGGCGTCAGCACCGACCCCATCGGCCCCGGATACACCCAGCCGTAGGCGTGCCCGCCGATTTTCTGATAGACGGGGCAATGGTTCATACAGGCGCCGCAGCGTATGCAGCGCAACATCTCGGCAAACGCACCGCCCACCAGACTGGTGCGTCCGCCATCGAGCAGCACCACATACATATGCTCCGGGCCGTCGCGGTCGCCCTCGCGCTTCGGGCCGGTGAGCACGGAGAAGTAGTTGCTGATGGTCTGCCCCGTCGCCGAACGGGGCAGCAGGCGCATCACCGCCGCCAGGTCTTCGAGCGTGGGCAGCACCTTCTCCACCCCGGTCACCGCGACATGCACCCGCGGCAGGATGGTGCACATACCCTCGTTGCCCTCATTGGTGACCAGGGCGACGGAGCCGGTTTCAGCCACCACGAAATTGCCCCCGGTAATGCCCATATCGGCCGACAGAAACTTCGCTCGCAGCACCTCGCGGGCCTCACGGGTCATCTCGGGGATGTCGGTCTTGCGCGGCGTGTGGTGCGTGCGCGCGAACAGATCGGCGATCTCCTCTTTGTCTTTATGCACCACGGGCGCAATGATGTGCGAAGGGGGCTCGTTACCATTGATCTGCAGGATGTACTCGCCCAGATCGGTCTCCGTCACCTGCACGGCTGCGGCTTCCAGCGCCGCGTTCAAGCCCATTTCCTCCGACACCATCGACTTCGACTTGATGGCCTGCTTGCAATCATGCTTTCGGGCGATCTGCACCACCAGATCGGCGGCTTCCTGCGGGGTTTGCGCCCAGAGCACCGTGGTGCCGCGGCGCTGCGCTTCGGCTTCGAATCGCTCCAGCCAGACATCGAGCGCCTTCAGCGCCACGTTGCGACGATTCACCGCAGCATCGCGAATCTGCTCGAACCCGTCCAGCGCAGCGATGGCCGCTGCCCGGCCGGTCACAAACTTGGTCGAGAGTTTCTTGAGGTTTTGCTGCAAACGCTGATCGGCCAGCTTCTGGCCGACGCGCGCCTTGAAATGCAGAGTCTGTGATTCCATGATCAGCGCTTTCCACTCAGCACTTCAGCGATATGAAGCACCTGAGTTGTGTGGTCTCCCTGCCGCCGCAGCCGTCCTTCGATTTGCATCATGCAGCCCAGATCGCCCAGCACCACGGCACGCGCCTTGGTCGCCTGAATATTGGCGCACTTGTCGTCGGCAATGGCGGCGGAAATATTGCCGTACTTCACCGCGAAGGTACCCCCAAAGCCGCAGCACTGCTCGCATTGCTCCATTTCGCACAGACTGAGTCCGGGCACGAGCGACAGCAGTTGGCGGGGCTGTTGCTTGATGCCCAATTCGCGCAAACCCGAGCAGGAATCGTGATACGTCACCTCGCCCTCGAACGCGCCGGGCACCTCGGTCAGATGGGCCACACGCACCAGAAAGTCGGTAAGTTCAAACAGACGCGACTGTATGGCGGCGAAACGACGCAGCAAATCCGGCTGGTCTTTGAGCACATCCGGGTAGTGTGTCTTGATCGTGCCCATGCAGGAGCCGGACGGGGCGACCACGTAGTCGAACGACTCGAATTCGTCGAGAAACTTTTCCGCCAGAGCCAGAGTCGTGCGGTGGTCGCCCGAGTTGTAGGCGGGCTGCCCGCAACAGGTCTGCGCCATGGGCACATGCACCTCGAAATGCGCCGATTCCAGCAACTCGACGGCCGCCATCGGAATGCTCGGCCGCATGACATCGGCCAGACAGGTAATGAAGAGACCTACGCGTTTTTTCATTCCCGCATTATCAGTCGGCTGACTGGTGACTGGCTGACGAACCACGCTGGCTGAACTACGAAACGAACTGCAAGGCCTCGCGTTTTTCCGATATACAAAAGACTGTTCCAGCATATAAAATTTTTGCGATGCAGCATTCTTCTGTTTCCCGCAAATCCGAACCGCTCGCAGCACCCGCCGAACCCACCATCCAGGTGCTCGGGCGAGTCTTTGCGTTGCTGGACGTTCTGGCGCAAAACCCCGATCCGATGCAACTCAAAGACATCGGCGCCGCAACCGGCCTGCACCCATCCACGGCTCACCGCATCCTCAACGATCTGGTCGTTGGCCACATGGTCGAGCGAGTTGAAGCCGGCACCTACCGCCTGGGCATGCGCCTGCTCGAATATGGCAATCTGGTCAAGGCGCGTCTGAGCGTGCGCGACGCGGCGCTCGGCCCCATGCGCGAACTTCACCGACTGACCCATCAGCCGGTCAATCTGAGCGTGCGGCAAGGCGACGAAATCGTCTATATCGAACGCACCTACAGTGAACATTCCGGCATGCAGGTCATTCGATCCGTGGGCGGGCGGGCGCCCCTGCATCTGACCTCGGTCGGCAAACTCTTTCTGGCAGCCGACGAGGTGGCCCGCGTCAAGGCCTACACCCTGCGTACCGGCCTAGCCGGGCAGACGCGCAACAGCATCACCAACCCCCAATTGCTGGAGCGCGAATTGAGCAAAGTGCGCCACGACGGCTTTGCGCGTGACAACGAAGAACTCGAACTCGGAGTGCGCTGCATGGCGGCCGGCATTTACGACGACAGCGGCGCTCTGGTGGCCGGCCTGTCGCTCTCGGCACCGGCCGACCGGCTGATGGAAGACTGGCTGGAAAAGGTGCAGCTTACGGCGCAGCGCATTTCGGCCGCGCTCGGCTACAAAGGCGCGCGGCGCTGATTCGGCGACCGCGCCCCAAAACGCGCGGTGTTGAACTCACTCGCCAAGGTCGGCGGATGACGGCTTTTCCACAAAGGCGGTCCGCACCAAGGCCGCGGCGTTTTCCGGCCCTCGGGCAGGCAACGCCCCTGTACGGGCAACCGGATCATGCAGGGCGTCGAAACCCTTGGCTTCCAGCCAGGTACGGATGCGCTGGGCATCGCCAAAATGCGAATACTTACCCCACGCATCGAGCAGCACCACAATCACTCGGCGCCCTTCAAACTTGGTCTGCAGCACCAGGCAATGCCCCGCTTCGTTGATGTAGCCGGTTTTCTGCAGCAGGATGTCCCACCCGCGGTTGAAGACCAGATGATCGGTATTTCGGAATTGCAGTGTGCGCGGGCCGACCTCCACCTCGCTCTCGGGATGGGTGGAAAACTCGCGGATCAGGGGATAGTGATACGCCGCCTTGACCAGCAGCGCGAGATCATGTGCGGTCGATTCGTTCTGCGGCGACAGGCCGGTCGGCTCCACGTACCGCGTGGTATTCATGCCCAAAGAACGCGCCTTGGCATTCATCGCAGGTATGAAGGCCGCCAAGCCCCCGGGATAGTTGCGCGCCAAAGCATGCGCCGCCCTGTTTTCAGAGGACATCAGGGCCAGCTTGAGCAGTTCTTCCCGCGTGAGTTTCGTGCCGGGGCGCAAGCGCGAGGAGCTCCACTTCAGGGTGTCGATATCGGCATCGGTGATTTCGATGATCTGATCCATTGGCTGATGCGCATCGAGAATCACCGCGGCGGTCATCAGCTTGGTGAGTGAGGCAATCGGGCGCGCAGTATCGGCGTTCTTGCTCAAAAGCACGCGATCCGTTCCCTCGTCAACGACCAGAGCGGAACCCGAACGCAAACTCAGCGGGTCGTCGTTCGCTGCAGTGGACTTTGGCGAGATCTGCAATTCATCCGTTGCGCGCACCACGGATGAGGCCGCCCCGGTCATCAGGGCCGTTTTCAAAACGAGCGGATCCGGACGGCGTTTCTCAGCGGCAAGCCGCGTGGCTGGCAATTGACCTGTGCGCGCCTCCTTGTTGCGCACAGTCACAGCGATACGCTTGGACGCCGCGGCCTGACGCAACTTGGCCACGATCGGTCGGGCACTGGGATGCGCGCGCTTATCCACCGCAACCCGCCGAGCCTCTCGCTCTTTCGCTGTGACTTTCCTGACCGGCTCAGTCTTCGCCTCGGCTTTGCCGCGTTTCTTTGAAAGACCAGCTGATCGCACTTGATGAGTTGATCGTGTCGCTGGTTTCTTGGCGACCTGCTTCTGAGCAGTCGGCCGTTCGGTCGTTTCTTTGCTGATCGCCGCGAAAGCGGGCGTCGCGATCAAGGACAGGGCGAACAACGCCGCCACCAGAACGCCCGGCCAGTACAACAGAGCGCCCCCGAGTCTCCCCTTCGGCGTCCATCTTCCCAAGAAGGTGAGAACCCCTTGGGAAGGCCCATCGTGTTTCTCAGGAGAGTGAAAAAAGGAAGACTGCATGATGACCGCAAGGCAAGATGAAAATAATGTGACCAGCCTATCAAAGGCTGCAATAACAAGCAAGATCAAAAACTTGGCTTGTGTTTCTCAAGTGGCGGCTAAACGCAGCACGTTCGCAGCCAAAGCAAACGGCCCGCTGCGTTGAGCGGGCCGCTTTTATGCGCTGCAATCAGCGAGTTCAGAACATCTTGTTGTAGTTCGCCAGGCCCGGATTGCCCTTCACGCCGATGAGCTTGGGCTCATTCACCTTCAAGGGCTTGATGACCTTCTGGTGCTTGAGATACTCCTCGACAATATCCCAGATCGGCGGGTTGTCGGGTGTTGCGCTGGCCTGCTGAACCGGCGCCCATCCCGCGACCTTATAGGTCTTCTTGGGATCGAGCGGCTTGCCGCCCAGACGCATGTCCTGAATGCGGTTGCCCATTTTTTCTTTCGGGGCACAGCTGTACTCCAACGCGCCCAGACGCACCATGTCACCACCCTGCTGGTAGTAGGGATCCGGATTGAACAGGTTGTCGCAGACGTCTTCCATCACGTTCTTGACCGTCTCGCCCGTCATCTCGGACAGGGTGCAGTACGGATAGGTGATGGCCAACTGCGTCATCATGTCTTCGCGGGTGATAGGAGAGTTCGGCAGCAAACTTCCGCCCCAGCGGAAACCCGGCGAGAACGCGAGATCGCCACCACGAACGGCCAGCATCGCATCGACCACCAGTTGGTCCCACGTACCGTTGAAATTGCCACGGCGATACAGCAAACCTTCGGTGTGCGCCAGCACTTCGGTCAGTTTGCTTTCGTACGGCGCCCGCACCTTGGTGATCAAGGCCTCCATTTCAGGGTCGGCTGGCAACAACTCGGAGAACACCGGCAGGAGCTTGTACTTGTAGCCCACCATCTTGCCACCGCGAACATCGAAGTCCATGACGCCCATGAACTTGCCGTGAGAGCCAGCGTTGGTCACCAGGGTCATACCGCCAGAAGGACGGCGGATTTCCACCGCGACGGCCTCGCCATCATGGGTGTGCCCACCGAAAATGCAGTCGATGCCCTCCACCAGACTGGCCATCTTGCGGTCGACGTCCATACCGTTGTGAGAGATCACCACAACCAGTTGGGCGCCCTTCTGCTTCACTTCCTTGACCACCTTTTGCATGTGGTCGGTATCAATGCCGAAAGTCCAGTCGGGGATCAGATAGCCGGGATTGGCGATTGGCGTGTAGGGGAAAGCCTGCCCGATGATGGCGACCTGTACGCCATTCATCTGCTTCATCACATAGTTCGGGAAAACCGGGTCGCCGAAGTCCGCCGTCTTCACGTTCTGCGCGACAAAATCGATCTTGCCCTTGAAATCCTTGTTGACGATCTCTTTCACGCGGTCTTGGCCGTAGGTGAATTCCCAGTGCGCCGTCATCACGTCCACCCCCAGTTTCAACTGAGCGTCGACCATGTCCTGTCCCTTGGTCCACAGCGATAGGGCTGTGCCTTGCCAGGTATCGCCGCCGTCGAGCAACAAGGCGCCCGGCCGCGAAGCCTTCAATTGCTTGACCAGGGTCGCGATATGGGCATAACCACCCATCTTGCCGTACTGCTTGGCCGCGCGCACGAAATCGAGATAGGTGAAACCATAAGACTCACGGGTATTCGGCTTGAAGCCGACCCGCTTCAAATAATTCGTGCCCACAAGGTGGGGCAGGTGCCCTTCCATTCCGGCAATACCGATATTCACATTCGGCTCACGAAAATACACGGGACGCAAATGCGCGTGACTATCCGTCATGTGCAGAAAATGCACATTGCCACTCTTGGGCGGGTTGTACAGGCTTTTGACTTCCGCGGCGGTTGCCTCGCGGGTCATGGGAAAACCGGTGGCCGCAGCAGCTGCCAATACACCCATAAATTCACGACGGGTCAGGCTCATTCAAATATCCTCATCAAAAAAATAAAAAACCCGCCAAATCAATAGCGATCAGGCGGGCGCCACTCAAATTAAGTTTCTTATTATTAGTTGGCGTTAACGGGAGACTTCGGATCCATCAGAAGCGCCATTACGTCCTTCATCTGCTGCTCGGTCAGAATATGGTGCGCCCCAAATGAAGGCATCCAGCTGCATGCGTTGTAAGCTGAAGAATCATAAATCCGACCCCAGGTGTACTTCAGGATGGCCTCGCTATTGCCGCGAAGTTTTCCGTAGTCCACCAGTGAAGGGCCGATATTGCCTTGCGAAGGATCATTCTTGACCATTTCATGGCAGGCCAGACAATTTCCGCCGCTAGGCTTGTCAGGATTGTCACTCCATTGCTTGCCCTTGCCGTCCTGTGCAATCTTCAGGCCCGCCTTCCAGTCTCCCAGGAATTTACCATCCTTGGGATAGGCGATACCCGCCATAGCCTCAGATTCGAGTTTTTTGCTCATTTCGGCAGGCATGGGTTTTCCGAGATACTCATATTTAGAGCACTCATACTGCTGCTTGGTCTGAACCAGGCGATCTAGTTTAGCTTGTCCCTTCGGGGCAAAGTCATTTTTCAGAATGCTCTGAAAGGAGGCTGTCGCAAACGGGTTGCCCCCCTCAGAGGCGGATTGATTCATGCCTGCGCAGCCGCCAAGAACTCCGGCCGCTGCCGTCATGAGTACGAACAAAGTGGTTCTTTTCATGTTGTCTCCTCAGGTCTCAGCGCTTGAACGAAGGCGTGTGCAGGGTAGCGCCATTCGAATTCACACCCATGTAGGTAATCAGGTCGATGACCGCATTCGAAGTCATCTTGGGCATGGGGAAGCGTTGTTGACGGAAGCAAGCCAGCATGCGCCATTCAAGCGTACGAGCTACACCTTGCGAGTTGGGGTAAGCTGGCCATGTCGCGTAAGACACTGCAGCGCCCTTGGGCCCAGTGTCAACGAGATCAGGCAATGCGGAGATTTTGATCCGCTTATCCTTCTCGGAGTGACAGGTGGCGCAAGAAAAACTGAAGGGCCCGCCACGATAGAAGAACAGCTTTTTACCATTCTCATACGCCAATTTTTCTTCCGGCGTGTTTTGCGGAATGGCGATTTTCATATTGTCAGATTCATGGGCAACATACATCGCCATGTTGACCAGCGGTGTCGCATTGCCGCTTTCTTTGGCGAAAGCATCATGCTCAGCTTGCTGCTCAGTAAAGCCTTGCAGGGTTTCCATGCAGGTAATCAGGCGGGACTCCAGATCTTGCACCTTGCCGGTGTCAGCAAAGTAACGCGGAAGCTGGGCATACGCACCCTTCAGCACCCCGGGACCAAGGCCCAGATTGCATTGTTCCATCGAGGCATTTTTTGGGCCGCGTTTTTCGGTCCAAAGTTTTTTGCCGTCATCGATATTGAAATCAGCGGGGTTACCGCCCATTTCGTTCATCAGGGCTAGATATTGATTGCCCTCATTGGTCAGT
The DNA here is from genome assembly GCF_002282795.1 of Thiomonas sp. 13-64-67. Classification (NCBI taxonomy): domain Bacteria; kingdom Pseudomonadati; phylum Pseudomonadota; class Betaproteobacteria; order Burkholderiales; genus Thiomonas; species Thiomonas sp. 13-64-67. Next base: position 57,996 of record NZ_NCKP01000005.1, on the reverse strand, counting down.
GAAGCCGCATTTGCCTGTACGGCAAATCCTCCGACCCACAGCATGGCGGGTAGCGCAACCCCGGCCAAGATGGCCGTCTTTTTTGTACGGTTTCTCATAGTCTCCTCGCAGCGGTGAATAAACCAGAATGCGCAAAGCCGTTCGGCTTCGCGCATGAGATGCATCAAGACACCGTGGTGTCTGCAGTGGACGTATCGCCCTTGTTATCGATCCAGGACACAGTCACTTTGTCACCGGCTTTACCGCCCTTGAAACGGAACTCCAGGAACGGGTTTTTGGAGATGGCCGTGCCCCAGTCGCAGGTCATCACGGTCTTGTCCCCATTTTTGCAGGTGACGGACTGAATGAAGTGGGCGGGAATGATTTGGCCAGCTTTGTCTTTCAGCAGGCCGGTCTCTTCGGGGTGGGTCATCAGAACGCGAACGACCACAGCGTCGCCTTCGACGTTCGCCCGCATACGCATCGGAAATGCCATCGTGTTACTCCTTAAATAGGTGTGTTGCTGGAATCAGCAAAATTCAAAACGGTATCAATAGATCGGGTTGCTGGATCGCGTGGGATCGGGTTGCCGCAGGCTAATCAGCCGCCGCAACCACCCAGCGTGACCTTGATCTCTTTTTTGCTGAACAGCAGCTTGTCGCCAACCTTGGCCACGGCATAGACGTTGGAGGTCTGCGCCATTTTGACGCGGGTGGCCACGTTGGGCACCGAAGCGTCGGTCATGTTGAACATGCCGGCGAGGACCGTCGGGTTCTTTTCGATCACGATACCCAGCGCGGTGGTACCGGCTGCATTGCTTTTCACACCCACGGGCACAACAGCGCCGTTTTCGGCGATGTCCGGACCGATGATGCTGACATCGGTGCTTTCGGTAGGCGTTCCACCCCAGATCTTGGCCGCGTCGGCAAACGACTTGGCTTCGAACAGGGGCGCATTCCAACCCGGAGCGTCAGCAGCCAGGGCAATATTGGGCATGAGACCAGCGGTTGCAGCAACGCCCAGGGCGGCTGCGCCTGCACCAATCTGCATGACCTGGCGACGAGTTTGATTCATCAGTCTTCTCCTTAAAGTGAACAGGACAGTACCTGTATCTTGATAACGTATTACTGCTTCGCGCCGTCGACAATCCACTGCGCAATCATCTTGGCATCGCCTTCGCTGATGGTTTGCGGCGGCATGGGGATAGAGCCCCACACACCTGAACCGCCCTTGATGATGCGTGTGGTCAACTCGGCGACCATATCTTTTTTGCCGCCATACTTGCCAGCGACTTCCTTGTAACCTGGGCCGACCAGCTTGTTGTCACCCAAGCTATGGCAGGCCAGGCAGGACTTGTCTTTCAAAAGAGCAACCACCTTGGCGTCAGGATTGCTGTCCGCCGCGGCTTTTTCCTTGGCTTTCTTTTCCTGCTCTGCCGCAGATTCGGTCATCATGCCGCGGATCGGACCCCAGGTGCGGTACTGATCTGCCAGATTGCCGTTATTGTTCAGCGCAAACTCAGGAATGAAGCTGGTGATTTTGGGAGCTGGTGCGCAGTTTTTCATGCAATCCGTGTTGTGGGTATCCGGGATACCCCCATTCCCGATCTCTTTGCCTGGCCACATGCCGTGGTTCCAGATCATGCCATTGCGGTTAGGCAGCATGTCCTGAACTTGTTGCACGTTGTCACGGGTCAGTACGAAGTTGCCGGGCACCACGTTGGCCAGGTTCAACAGGTAGGCCACCAGCGCATAAGTGTCGTCCCAGGTCAGCGAGCCCGGCTCGTTCCAAGGCATGGCGCGGTGGATGTAGTCGAACAGCGTGGACACCGTGGACAGCTTTTCAATGGTGGTTGCGCCATCATTGGTGTTCGCCAACTTGGCGACACGACCCGTCTTGATGTCCTGCTTGGTGGCCTGGTAGGCACCGACCAGAGGCGGGAACACCGCGTTGGAATCGGCAAAGTCACCGTGGCACGAAGCGCACTTGGCCTCCCACAGCTTGGTGCCGGTTGCCACGCTGCCTTGACCGACCGGCAGGCCGGCGAAATCAGGGCGAACGTCGATGTTCCAGGCCTTGATTTCATCGGGCGTTGCCGTACGACCCAGGGTGGCATCGAGCTTCAGGTCCTTTGCGGGGACTTGGGGATGGACGGGCATGCCCGCCGCCGAGGCCACCGTGGCGCCGCCGACAAACATTCCTCCCAGAATGACCGCCAGCGCGGCTTTACGAATTCGCGAGTTGGACATTGCGAACATCTCCATTTTCTTCAACTTGCCAAGTTTGGATTGCGTTGTTGTGATAGACGGACCGAGTACCGCGCACTTTGCGCAGTTCTTCATAGGTGGGCTGCACCATGCCGGTTTCGTCAATCGCGCGACTTTGCAGGAAGGCGACCTGCCCCTTCCAAACCCAAGGCACATTGAACCGAGTGAATGCCTTGCTCTGGATCGGCCCTTCAAGACGCGCGGGCTGCCAGTTCACGCCGCCGTCGAACGAGACATCGACACGCTTGATTTTGCCGCGGCCCGACCAAGCCAGACCCGAGACGTTGTAGAGCCCTTTGTCCAACAACACCTGACCACCGGACGGCGAGGTGATCACCGACTTGACTTCCATGACCGAGGTGTATTGACGCAGACGGCCATCGGGCATCAGATCGACGTAGCCCACGGTTTCGTCCTTGGTGGCGAAAGGCTGGGTACCGAGCTTGATGCGGCGCAGGTACTTGATGTTGGAAACGCCTTCGACCCCCGGCACCACCAAACGCAGCGGGTAGCCGTTTTCCGGGCGGAGCATTTCACCGTTCTGGCCGTAGGCCACCAGCACCTCACCCGACAGCACGAGCGACATCGGGATGGTGCGGTTTTCGGTCGAGCCGTCAGCGCCTTCCGCCATGATGAAGCGAACACCCTTGAGGTCGGCGCCGCAGTCTTCGAGAATGTCGATGAGCGGCACACCGGTGAACTCGGAGCAGGACACCATGCCGTGCGTATATTGCACGGTCGGCAGTGCCACGTTGCCCCATTCCATCGCGGAGTTAGCGCCGCATTCGATGAAGTGGAAGCGCGACACCGGCTGCATGCGCATGATGTCGCCCACGGTATAGACCTTGGGCTTCTTGATGAGATTCTTCTCACCCATCACCATGAAGCGGAAGTCTTCCGGATTGATGTCGTACCAGCCCTGGTGCGAGCGGTTGAAGTGCAGACCCGCCGGCGTGACGATACCGAACATGCCTTGCAGCGGCGCAAAGGCCACGTTGGCCTGATTCACCGCAGCCAGACCCGGACTGATGCGGCGCACCAAGTCCTTTTCGTACTTGGACGGCATGCCGTAAGGCGGCTCGTTCACCGGAGCGCCCAGAGTGGTGCGCCACTCCTGCTCTTTCAGGATGAACTTGCTGCCCTTGTCACCCTCCCAGTCTTTGCGATCGGCTGCGTAGACGTTCGCTGCACCGCCAGCGGCCATGGTGGCGCTGGCCGTCAGAAACGCTTTACGCAAAAAGTCGCGGCGACCTCCCTGAACCTGGGCGATCTGCTCAGCGCTCAGGAAGTTTTCCGGTGCTTTACGCAGCCGGCCTAGCTTTTTTGTGTAGTCACTCATCCTCTTTCTCGCTTAGTAGGCACGTCGGGCCAGGCGATCCGTCTGCGAAACCGATTCAGGATCGTCGAGCTCGATGGCAATTTGAGTACACACGGTCCGGCACAACTGCACTGCCTTCTCGCTCTGCACACGGTAATAAACCAGATTACCGACGCGGCGCTTGGCGACCACACCGGCTTGATACAACACCTTGAGATGCTGGGACACGTTGGGCTGGGTCGAATCGACCGAGTCCATGATTTCTGTCACGCTTTTTTCGCCTGTACAGATGGAATTGAGGATGCGCAAGCGCAGGGGGGTGGCGAGGACGCCGAAGAGCTCGGCGGCGGAATCGAACACCCGATCCGCGTCGACCGAGAGATCATCTGCGGGCGACGTCACCAGTTCCGGGAGCGTGTCAGTTTGTGGCATATGAATTTGCTTATAAGCAAGCACTGATATTTTTCAAACCCTGACGGGGCTTGTCCACCCTTGGCGGCTAGGAGTTTCCCTAGTCAGGGACGCGCAATTGCATCAGGAATTTGCTGAAGGGCAAGCGGGTCTTCCAGTGTAGTGAGGTCGCCGGGGTCACGGCCTTCGCAAATCGCCTGGATCGCGCGACGCAACATTTTTCCTGAGCGGGTCTTGGGCAGTGCCGTCACCAGGCAGATGCGCTGGGGTCTGGCGACGGCGCCGAGTTGGGCGTCGACGTGGGCGGCGATGGAGGCCTGACTGGCCTGCGCAGTCACATTATCCTGCCCCGGACGCAGAACCACGAAGGCCCAGGCGGCTTGTCCTTTGAGTGCATCCTGCACGCCCACGACGGCCACCTCGGCCACTGCGGGATGCGCGCTGATGCTCTCTTCGATTTCGCGCGTGCCGAGCCTGTGTCCGGCCACATTGATGACATCGTCGGTGCGACCGAGGATGTAGAGATAGCCGTCGGCGTCCTGACGGCCCCAGTCGAAGGTGGAATACACCTGCCGGTTCGGGTATGTACTCCAGTAGGTATCCACAAAACGGGCGTCGTCGCCCCAGATGGTTTGCAGACAACCGGGCGGCAGCGGCCAGTCGATCGCCACCACGCCTTTTTCGCCGGGAGCGACCGGCTCGCCGTCTGTCTCGTTGCGCAGGCAGACTTTGTAACCCGGCATGGAAACGCCGGGGGAGCCCATGCGAGAAGCCACGTCGGGAAATCCCAGCGGGGTTGCCAGAATGGGCCAGCCAGTTTCGGTTTGCCAATAGTTGTCGATCACCGGCTTGTTCAGCGATTCGGCGGCCCAGCGGCCAGTGGGTTCGTCCAGCGGCTCGCCCGCGAGAAAAATGGCACGCAGACTCGACAGGTCGTGCCGCTGCAACAGCGCGGGGTCATGGCGCTTGAGCACGCGCATGGCGGTTGGGGCGGAGAACATCTGATTGACGCGATACTGCTCGACGATGCGCCAGAACACAGCGGCATCCGGGCGGATGGGGGTGCCCTCGTACAGAATGGTGGTCATGCCGGAGAGCAAGGGCGCATACACGATGTAGCTATGCCCCACAACCCAGCCGATGTCGCTCGTACAGAAAAACGTCTCCCCGGGCTGGCCGCCGAAAATCACGCGCATGGACAGTTGCAGCGCCACGGCATAGCCCCCGGTATCGCGCTGCACGCCCTTGGGTTTGCCCGTCGTGCCCGAGGTATAGAGGATGTAGCTCGGATGGGTGGAATCGACCCAGACGCAGGGCACTTCCGCCCGGGCGTGCCGGGTACGCAAATCGGCGTAGGAAACATCGCGCGGCTGCTGCCGGGCCCAATCCGCCAGCCCGCGATCGACCACGATGACCTGCTCGGGCGGATGCTGCGACAGACGCAGCGCTTCGTCGAGCAAGGGTTTGTACGACACGACCTTGCCCGCGCGCGATCCAGCGTCGGCGCTGACGATGACTTTGGGTTGCGCGTCATCGATACGCGCCGCAAGGCTCACCGACGCGAACCCGCCGAACACCACCGAATGCACCGCGCCCAGACGCACGCAGGCCAGCATGGCGAACACCGCCTCGGGAATCATCGGCATATAGATCAGCACCCGGTCGCCCTGGGTGACGCCCAGGCTCTGCAAACTGGCCGCCATGATCTGCACCTCACGGTGCAGCTCGGCGTAGCTATAGCTCACCTCCTGGCCCGTTTCGGTGGACACATACACCAGCGCGGCTTGCCCGGCGCGCTCCGGCAGATGGCGGTCGACCGCGTTGTGACAGAGGTTGGTCAAGCCCCCCGAAAACCAGGCGGAGAATGGCGGTTTGCTGCGGTCGAGCACACTGTTCCACGGCTTTTTCCAATCGATGGCCTGCGCCTGCTCGGCCCAGAAAGCTTCGGGTGAATCGACGCTGCGGCGGTAAAAATCGGCGTAAGACGCATCAATCATCGCACTGTCTCCTGTTTTGTATGAATGCGGCCCAGCCTAGGAATGGGCGCTGACGCCGAACTGACTCATCGATGAGCTGAGGGGAGCCGCGATCAAATCTTCACCACAAGCCGACCCCGCACTTTGCCGTCGAGCAATTCTTGCGCAGCGGTTTGAGCCTGATCGAGCGGGATGTCGTGAGCGATCTGATCGAGCATCGGCGCATCGATCAGATCGGCCAGCTTCTGCCAGGCTTTGCACCGAGCCGACTGCGGCTGCATCACGCTGTCGATTCCCGCCAGTGTCACGCCCCGCAGAATGAAGGGCGCCACCGTGGTTGGGAAATCCATGCCTCCCGCCAGTCCGCACGCGGCCACCACGCCGCCCCAGCGGGTTTGTGCGCAGGCGTTGGCCAGGGTGTGGCTGCCCACCGTATCCACCACCGCCGCCCAGCGCTCTTTCTGCAACGGTTTGCCGGGCGACGAAAGCGTGTTGCGGTCGATCACCTCAGCGGCCCCGAGCGCGCGCAAATAGGCTTGCTCCTGCAACTTGCCAGTTGACGCCACGACCGTCCATCCCATTTTGGCCAGCAGCGCCACGGCCACGCTGCCCACGCCACCGCTTGCCCCCGTCACCAGCACGCTGCCCTGCGCGGGAAGCGCGCCATGCCGCTCGATCGCCAGCACGCACAGCGCCGCGGTATAACCGGCAGTACCCAACGCCATAGCCTGTCGCGCGGTGAAGGCCTTGGGCAGCCGGATCAACCAGTCTCCATTGAGCCGCGCTCGCTGGCTCAGGCAGCCCCAATGCGTTTCGCCCACGCCCCAGCCGTTGAGCACCCAGCGGTCGCCAGGCTGCCAGTCGGCATGCGTGCTTTCAAGCACCGTGCCTGCGCCGTCGATGCCCGGCACCATGGGCCAGCGCCGCACGACCGGGCCGCGGTTGGTCAGCGCCAGCGCGTCTTTGTAGTTCAGGGTGGAATATTCCACCGCGACGGTCACGTCTCCCGCAGGGAGTTCTTCGTCTGGCCATGCCGCCAGGGTGGCACTGAAGCCTTGATCGGTCTGATTGAGTTTCCAGGCAGTGAACATCGTGTTTTCCCGTTGAGGCGGCAATGCTTCTTGCACTGCACAATGATTGACACATTCAAGCGTTCTATCTAAATTCACGCGATTATGCGTGTCAACCCCTTGTTCGCCCAGATTGCCTTGACCTGTTGCCTGTTAGGACCGTGCGGCATCACCTCAGTCTGGGCCGGCCCGCGTGTGCTGCCCCAGATCGACCCGGCGCAGCCCTCTGAAAAAGCGGTGCAAGACGTGCAAAACGCCCAGCGCGACGACGCCTCACTGCGCCAATGGTTGACGCAAAACGGCTTTGTGCATCAGGTCTCCACCCGGGCTTCCGACTTGGTGGTCAATGCACTGAGCTTTCTGGGCGTGAAATATCGCTACGGCGGCGACTCTGCGCGCAGCGGCTTCGATTGCTCGGGTTTTGTGCGCTACGTCTATCAGGAAACGCTGGGCACGGTGCTGCCGCACAACGCCGCGGAGCAGGCGCACGAAGGAGAAAAGATTCCAGAAAGCCAGCTCAAACCGGGCGATCTGGTGTTTTTCAACACGCTGCGCCGAGCCTTCTCGCATGTGGGCATTTACATCGGCGATGGTCAGTTCATTCACTCTCCCCGACCAGGCCAGACTGTGCGCGTCGAAAATCTCGATTCGCCTTACTGGGCCAAACGCTTCGACGGCGCGCGCCGCATCATGACGAGCCCGCAGACCGAAGTCGCGCAAGACGACCCCGGCAGCAGCCCGAGCGATGCTGCGGCACAGGCGGGGCAATAAGCGAGCTCGGCACCCGCTTCTGAGCAGCTAGAAAACGGGCCGAGGCCCGTTTTTTATCGCCGTGGCGGCGGCAGATCGGTACAGCTGCCCTCTGCTACCTCAGCCGCCAGACCCACGGATTCGCCCAGTGTGGGATGCGGATGGATGGTGCGGCCGATGTCCACCGCGTCCGCCCCCATCTCGATCGCCAGAGCGATTTCGCTGATAAGGTCGCCCGCGTGCGTGCCGACAATACCGCCGCCGACGATGCGGTGAGTCGCCTTATCGAACAACAGCTTGGTGAAACCCTCGTCACGCCCGTTGGCGATGGCCCGGCCCGATGCCGTCCACGGAAACAGCCCCTTGGTCACGGCGATGCCTTGCGCTTTGGCTGCGTCTTCGGTCAGGCCGACCCAGGCGATCTCCGGATCGGTATAGGCCACGCTGGGAATCACCCGCGCGTCGAAGGCCGACTTCGCCAGCGCGTCGTCGCCCTTGAGTTCGCCCGCGCACACCTCGGCGGCGACATGGCCCTCGTGCACCGCCTTGTGCGCCAGCATGGGCTGACCGATGATGTCGCCAATGGCATGGATGTGCGGCACGTTGGTGCGCAACTGCGCATCCACCGGAATGAATCCGCGCTCGTTCACCGCTACACCTGCCTTGTCGGCCGCGATTTTGCGGCCATTGGGCGCGCGGCCCACGGCTTGCAGCACCAGGTCGTAGCGCTGCGGCTCGGTAGGAGCGCCTTCGCCCTCAAACGTCACCCAGATGCCGTCAGGCTTGGCTTCGGCGGCCACCGTCTTGGTCTTGAGCATCATGCGGTCGAAGCGCTTGGCGTTGAGTTTCTGCCAGACCTTCACCAGATCGCGGTCGGCACCGGGCATGAGGCCGTCGAGCATTTCCACCACATCCAGACGCGCGCCCAGCGTGGAATACACCGTGCCCATCTCCAGCCCGATGATGCCGCCGCCGACGATGAGCATATTCTTCGGCGCCTGCTCCAGAGTGAGCGCGCCGGTGGAATCGACGATGCGCGGGTCATCGGGCAAAAAGGGTAGTCGCACCGCCTGACTGCCGGCCGCGATGATGGCGCGCTGAAAGCCCACCGTCTGCGTGGCGCCGGTCTTGTTCTGGCCCTCGCCCTCGGTGAGTTCGACCTGCACATGGTGCGCGTCGATGAACGCCCCATAGCCGCGCACGACGGTGACCTTGCGCATTTTCGCCATGGCCGCCAGACCGCCGGTGAGCTTGCCCACCACCTTGGCCTTGTGCGCCGCCAGCTTGGCGCGATCGACCTTGGGCGCGCCGAATTCCACCCCGAGGTCGGCGAAATGCGCCGCTTCGTCCATGACTGCGGCCACATGCAGCAGCGCCTTGCTGGGTATGCAGCCGACGTTGAGGCACACGCCCCCCAAAGCGGCGTAACGCTCGACCAGCACCACCTTCAGGCCCAGGTCGGCGGCGCGAAATGCTGCGGAATATCCCCCGGGGCCAGCGCCGAGCACCAGCACGTCGCACTCCACATCGACCTTGCCAGAGAACGCTGCGGCAGCCTGCGGCGCGGGTGAGGTTTGTGGCGCCGTGTTTGTCGGCGCGGCGGCAGGCGCGGGCGGCGCGGGCGTAGTCTCGGCGCTTGCCTGCGCACACGCAGCGTCCAGCTCCAGCAAAACCGTGCCTTCGCTCACCTTGTACTCTCCACCGTGACCAGCGATTGATCGACCGCGATCTGGTCTCCGGCCTTCACCAGAACCTCGATCACTTCCACATCCTTGAAGTCCCCGATATCGGGAACCTTGACTTCGATGATGGCCATATCGTGCTCCCGGTCAGATCAGCACACGCCGCAGATCGGCGAGCAACTCGCCGAGCACGGTGGTGAAGCGCGCGGCCATCGCCCCGTCGATGACGCGGTGGTCGTACGACAGCGACAGCGGCAGCATCAGCCGTGGCTGGAATGCGGCGCCGTCCCAGACCGGTTTGATCTGCGATTTGGACAGCCCCAATATGGCCACTTCCGGCGCATTGATGATGGGCGTGAAGGCCGTTCCGCCCACACCGCCCAGGCTGGAAATGGTGAAGGTCGCGCCCTGCATGTCTGAAGGCTTGAGCTTGCCTTCGCGCGCCGTCGCGGCCAGCTCGCCCATTTCCTTGGCGATTTGCGCCAGGCCCTTCTTGTCCACATCCTTGAGCACCGGCACGACCAGGCCTTGCGGCGTATCGGCCGCGAAACCCAGGTGGATGTAGTCCTTCAGAGTGAGGTTCTCGCCGCTTTCATCGAGCGAACTGTTGAATGCGGGCATTTGCTTGAGCACCGTCACGCAGGCTTTCATCACAAAGGCGAGCATGGTGAGCTTCACGCCTTGCTTGGCCATGCGTTCGTTGCTGCTCTTGCGGAATTCTTCCAGCTCGGTGATGTCGGCCTCGTCGAACTGGGTGACATGCGGAATCATCGCCCAGTTGCGCGCCAGATTGGGGCCCGAGAGCTTTTTGATGCGCGACAGCGGCTGGCTGCTGACCGGGCCGAACTTGGCAAAATCCACCTTGGGCCAGGGCAGGAGCGTGAGCCCGCCCAGGCTGGCTGCGCCCTTGCCCGCACCGACTCCCGCCACAGCCGCAGCCTGAGTCACGGTCTGGCCTGACATCACCGCCTTGACGAAGGCTTGCACATCCTCCGCGGTGATGCGGCCCTTGCTGCCGCTGCCCTTGACTTCCGCCAGCGGCACGCCGAGTTCACGCGCCAGCTTGCGCACACTCGGCGAAGCGTGCGGCAGCAGCGCAGCGGATGCCGCAGGCTCGTGCACCGGCAACGCGGCGGTAGGCGGGGTGTGGTGACGCGGCTCGGAGGCGAAACCCACGCCAACCGCCGCAGGAGGCAGCGCGACCGGGGGCGATGCCTCGGGCTGCGCAGGCTCGGCTGCTGCTGGAACGGCCGGAGCGGACGGAGTTTCTGCGGCGGGCGGTGCGTCGGCGGCGCCTGCGGCGTCGAGCTCGAGCAAGACCGAGCCACTCTCCACCGTGACCAGCGATTGATCGACCGCGATCTGGTCTCCGGCCTTCACCAGAACCTCGATCACTTCCACATCCTTGAAGTCCCCGATATCGGGGACCTTGACCTCGACGACGGCCATGTTGGGTGTCTCCTGTTGTGTGTGCGTTCGGCGGTCGTTCAGGCGTAGAGCGAGAACACCTTCTCCGTGTCGATGCCGTACTTGGCAATGGCCTCGGTGAGCTTGGACGCAGGCAGCGCGCCCTCATCGACCAGACCGCGCAGCGCAGCCAGCACGATGTAGTGGCGATCGACCTCGAAGTGGCGGCGCAGTTCGGTGCGGGTATCCGAGCGGCCGAAGCCGTCGGTGCCCAGCACCCGGTAGTTGCGTCCCTTGGGCAGGAAGGGACGAATTTGTTCGGCGAACAGGCGCACATAGTCAGTGCTGGCCACCACCGGGCCTGCGTGCTTGTCGAGCTGCTGCGTGACGAAGGGCACGCGCGGCTTGTCGGTCGGGTGCAGCAGATTCCAGCGTTCGGCGGCCTTGCCATCACGCGCCAGTTCGTTGAAGCTCGGGCAGCTCCACACGTCGGCGGCGACGCCCCAGTCGCTTTCCAGCAGTTCCTGCGCCGCCAGACTTTCGCGCAGGATGGAACCGGAGCCGAGCAACTGCACGCGCTGCTTGACCTCGGCCTTGCCCGGCTTGCACAGATACATGCCCTTGAGAATCTGCTCTTCGGTGCCCGGCTGCAGCCCGGGTTGGGCGTAGTTTTCGTTGAGCAGGGTCAGGTAATAGAACACGTTCTCCTGATTCTCGACCATGCGCTTGAGACCCGCATGCAGGATGACGGCCACCTCGTGGGCGAAGGTCGGGTCGTAGCTGATGCAGTTGGGCACGTTGGCGGCCATGACCTGGCTGTGGCCGTCTTCGTGCTGCAGCCCTTCGCCGTTGAGCGTGGTGCGCCCGGAGGTGCCGCCCAGCAGGAAGCCGCGCGCCAACATGTCGCCCGCGGCCCAGATCAGGTCGCCGATGCGCTGGAAGCCGAACATCGAATAGAAGATGTAGAACGGAATGGTGATGCGGTTGCTGTGCGAGTAGCTGGTGGCCGAGGCGATCCACGAGCACATGCCGCCCGCTTCGTTGATGCCTTCCTGCAGGATCTGGCCCTGTTTGTCTTCGCGGTAATACATCACCTCGCCACGATCGACCGGGGTGTATTTCTGTCCTTCCGGCGCGTAGATGCCGATCTGCCGGTACAGCCCTTCCATGCCGAAGGTACGGGTTTCGTCCACCAGAATGGGCACGACGCGCGGGCCCAGCGTCTTGTCGCGCAGCAGTTGGTTGAGGCAGCGCACATAAGCCTGGGTGGTGGAGATTTCGCGGCCCTCGGCCGTGGCTTCGAGCATGGGCTGGAAAATCTCTTTCAGATCGGGCATGGGCAGATGTTCGTCGGCCTTTTCGCGGCGCTGCGGCAGCGGGCCGCCCAGGGCCTTGCGACGCTCCATCAGGTACTTCATTTCCGGCGTGTCGTCGGCCGGCTTGAAGAACGGCAGCTTGGGCAGTTCGCTGTCGGGCACCGGGATGTTGAAACGGTCGCGGAATTCGCGAATGTCTTCATCGGTGAGCTTTTTGACCTGGTGCGCCACATTGCGCGCCTCGGCCGCGCGGCCCATGCCATAGCCCTTGATGGTCTTGACCAGCAGCACCGTGGGGCCGCCCTGATGGTTGGCCGCAGCGTGGAAGGCGGCATAGACTTTTTGCGGATCGTGGCCGCCGCGGTTCAGGCGCCAGATGTCTTCGTCGCTCATGTGCTCGACCATCTTGAGCAGGCGCGGGTCGCGGCCGAAGAAATGCTTGCGCACGAAGGCGCCGTCATTGGCCTTCATCGCCTGATAGTCGCCGTCGAGCACATCCATCATCACCTGACGCAGGATGCCGTCTTTGTCGCGCGCCAGCAGCGGGTCCCAGTAAGAGCCCCAAATGAGTTTGATGACGTTCCAGCCCGAGCCGCGGAACTCGGCCTCGAGCTCCTGGATGATCTTGCCGTTGCCGCGCACCGGGCCGTCGAGGCGCTGCAGATTGCAGTTGATGACGAACACCAGGTTGTCGAGCTTTTCGCGCGCCGCCAGCCCCACGGCGCCGAGCGCCTCGGGCTCGTCCATTTCGCCGTCGCCGCAGAAAGCCCAGACCTTGCGCTTGGAGGTATCGGCAATGCCACGGGCGTGCAGATACTTGAGATAGCGCGCCTGGTAGATCGCCATGATCGGCCCCAGCCCCATGCTCACTGTTGAGAATTGCCAGAAGTTCGGCATCAACTTGGGGTGGGGGTAGCTCGACAGCCCTTTGCCGCCGACTTCCTGGCGGAAATGCAGGAGCTGCTCTTCCGTCAACCGCCCTTCCATATAGGCGCGGGCGTAGATGCCCGGCGCGCTATGGCCCTGAAAGTAAATCAGATCACCGCCGTGTTCGGCTGTGGGCGCGTGCCAGAAATGGTTGAAGCCAGTGCCATACATGGTGGCCAGCGAGGCGAACGAAGCCATGTGCCCGCCCAGATCGCCTCCATCGGCCGGATGCAGACGGTTCGCGTGCACCACCATCGCCATGGCGTTCCAGCGCATGTAGGCGCGCAGCCGCTCCTCGATCTCAACATTGCCCGGACTGCGCACCTCGTCGTCGGTGGCAATGGTGTTGACGTAGGCGGTGTTGGCCGAGAAGGGCACGTCCACGCCGTTCTGCCGCGCTTCGGCGATCAGCGATTCGAGGACGAAATGCGCCCGCTGCGGGCCTTCGGCGGCGATCAGCGCGTCCAGCGCATCCAACCACTCTCGGGTTTCCTGGGGATCGGCATCTCCCGCGGCGGCGGAAAGTGAGCTGGGTTGCATCTCGGGTAAGGCGGCCATCATGTTCTCCTCATGAATTTGTGGCGCAGTATCGCAAACAATTTTTCAAATCACAAGATTTGATTTCGCATCGTGAAATTAAAGGCGCGGTTTTGGCCGATTTCTTTCACCCATTTGCCTCGTTTGAAGATCGAACTGCGTCAACGCAAAATCTGCTGGTCAACTCAACTACCGGGCGGTTCTCGACAAAACGCAGGGCCGACATTTGAGGGCTCTGTTTTCCAGACACTCTAGACTGCTCCTGTGAATCCTTCAAAGCACGTTCCCACTTTCCGCCGTCGCAGTTGGCCGCAGCGCTTCGGGCTGTTGCGCGCGCGCGCGCAGCTGCGACGCATGCAGTCCGACCGTGTGCTGCTGGTGCTGCCTCTTGTCGTCTTCATTCTGTTTCTGGCGGCCATGGCCGCGCTGGTGAGCTATTCGCAGCAGGCCGACCTGCAACGCGACAAAGACAATTTGCAGCGCGATAGCGAATGGGCGCAGCAACGCATCAGCCTCGACCTCACCCTCGCGCAGGACCAAGTGCAGGCCATCGCCAACAACCTCTCTCTGCATGAAGACCGACCCGGGCCGTTCGACGTGCAGGCACTGCGCTTGCTGCGACGCTATCCGCAGTTGCTTTTGGTGTACTACGCACATCCCGATGGCGCCGTGGTGTTCAAAAAAGGCAACCCCAACCTCGCCACCGAGCAGATCGCCACCTTGGTGGGCAAGACACTCAAGCGCGCCAACAGCCTGCAACTCATGCAGCAGGCGCTGGTCAGTCAGCGCACCGCGTACTCAACACCCTTCAAGGGCGCCGACAACGGCTGGCTGCTCGAAACCGCCACGCCGGTGGTGCGCAACGACCAGCTCGCCGGCGTGGTGGGCGTGGTTTACTCCGTCGACGGCATCTTGCGCAACTCGGTGCCGGAAGACCTCAATGCCAGCTATGCCGTTTCGCTCCTCGGCCCCGACAACCAGCTACTCGACAGCGCTTCAAGCCAGCCCATACGCGACAAGGCGCTGCAGTACCGCGCACCCCTGCCCCCGTTCGAGCCCGGGCTGGTGCTGCAGGTCAGCAGCTATCGCAGCAGCCCGAGCTGGACGACCAAGGGCCTGTACTGGAGCGTGTTCCTGCTGTCGGCGCTCACCCTGTGGACGTTATTGACGAGCTGGAACCAGCTGCGCCAACGCCTGAGCGCACAAGAGGCGCTCACCCGCGAAACCGCCTTTCGCCGCGCCATCGAAAACTCGCTCTCCACCGGCATGCAGGCGGTGGACATGCAGGGCCGCATTCAATATGTCAACCTGTCGTTCTGCCGCATGACCGGCTTTGAAGACAGCGACCTGATCGGCAGCCAGCCGCCCTACCCCTACTGGCCCGCGCAACAAGGCGCTGAAATGGCCCTGGCCATTCAGCAAAGCCTCGATGGCCTGGCGCCACCCTCGGGATTCGCGCTGAAAATCCGCCGCAAGAACGGCAGCGAGTTCGACGCGCGGGTCTATGTCTCGCCGCTGATCGACGTGCGCGAGAAGCAGACGGGCTGGATCATGTCGGTCACCGACATCACCGAGCCCACCCGCATCCGGCAGGAACTCGCCGCCTCGCACGAGCGTTTCGTCGCCGTGCTCGAAGGGCTGGACGCCGCGGTGTCGGTGATCTCGCTGGGCACCGAAGAGCCGCTGTTCGCCAACAAGCTCTACCGGCAGTGGTTCGGCGCGTCTGTGCATGGCCACCTCATGCTCAATGGCGGGCAGATGACCTCGGTGGCCGACGACGATCATGTCGACACCGTCGACTCGTTTGCCGGCCTGCCCGCCGACGAAATCCTCGACGGCCACTCCAACGCGCATGAAACCCACGTCGAAGCGCTCGACCGCTGGTTCGACGTGCGCCAGCGCTATATGCAATGGGTGGACGGCCGGGTGGCCCAGTTGCTGATCGCCACCGACATCACGCCCCGCAAGCGCGCCGAGGAAACCGCGCGCAAGCAGGAAGAGAAGGCCCAGATCACCAGCCGACTGATCACCATGGGCGAGATGGCCTCGTCGCTGGCGCACGAGCTCAACCAGCCGCTCACCGCCATCAGCAACTATTCCTCGGGCATGATCGCCCGCGTCAAGACGCACGGCATGACCCAGCAGGAATTGATCGATGCGCTGGAAAAAACAGGACGGCAGGCGCAGCGGGCCGCCGGGGTCATCAAACGGGTGCGCGACTTTGTGAAAAAGAGCGAGCCCGCGCGGGTGTCGTGCCGCGTGCAGGACATTGTGCGCAACACCCTGGAACTGGCCGAAATCGAGCTCACCCGGCGCAATGTACGGCTGCTCAACTTCGTCGCTCCCGGCATTCCCACGCTGTACGCCGATCCGATTCTGATCGAGCAGGTGCTGCTCAACCTGCTGCGCAATGCGGCCGAATCGGTGGACAAGGCCGGGCGGCAAGGCAATCTGCGCAGCATCGAGCTCAAGATCATGTCGGATGCCGAGCGGGTGACTTTCACCGTCAAAGATCACGGCACCGGCATCGATGAAGCCGTGATGGAGCGACTGTTCGAAGCCTTCTACACCACCAAGGCCGAAGGCCTGGGCATCGGCCTGAACATCTGCCGCTCGATCATCGAGTATCACCAGGGCCGTCTCTGGGCCGAGAATTATTACAATCAGTCGGTGATTGCCGGATGCCTCTTCAGCTTCACCCTGCCGCTCGGAGCCCCCAAAGAGCGGCCTCGGCCACCGGCTCCCTCCGGCGATTCCGCGCATCCCGACTTCCTTCCGTCCCGCTTGTGATCCCCGGCCACTGAAGCCCCACTTCTCATCACTTCCCCATCCTTCTCGATTGCTCATGAAAACAGCCAACAAAGGTACCGTGTATGTGGTGGATGACGACGAGGCCGTGCGCGATTCGCTGCAGTGGCTGCTCGAAGGCAACGACTACCGCGTGCGCTGCTTCGAATCCGCCGAAAGTTTCCTCACCCGTTTCGACCCGCGCGAAGTCGCCTGCCTCATTGTGGACGTGCGCATGCCCGGCATGAACGGCCTGGAGCTGCAAGATGAATTGCTGCATCGCGGCTGCAGCATGCCGCTGGTGTTCATCACCGGCCACGGCGATGTGCCGATGGCGGTGGACACCATGAAAAAGGGCGCAATCGACTTCATCGAAAAACCGTTCAACGAAGTCGTGCTGCGCGACCTCGTCGATCGCATGCTGCAGAAAGCGCGTCTAACCGCCGATCAGCAACAGGCCGAAGCCAGCCGCGGCGCCCTGCTGGGCCGACTCACTGCGCGCGAGTCGCAGGTGCTCGAACGCATCGTGGCCGGACGGCTGAACAAGCAGATCGCCGACGATCTCAACATCAGCATCAAGACCGTTGAAGCGCACCGTGCCAACATTATGGAAAAGCTCAACGTCAGCACCGTGGCCGATCTGCTCAAGATTGCGCTGGGCGCACCGAAATAAATCCATCCCCTCCCCATGCACCACGCCCGCACCACGCGGGCGTGGTGCATTTTTCCAAGCCCATTCCCATGACAGCCCAACGCATCGACGGTCTCGCCCTCTCCGCCCAAATCCGCCAGCAGGTCGCGCAGCGCGCGCAGACCTGCACCGCTGCGGGACATCGCCCCGGCCTCGCCGTCATTCTGGTGGGCGACAGCCCGGCCAGCCAGGTCTATGTGCGCAACAAAATCAAGGCCTGCGAGCAGACCGGTATCCACTCGGTGCTGGAGCAATACGCCGCCGACCTGCAAGAAGCCGCGCTGCTGCAGCGCATCGCCGCGCTCAACGCCGATCCGGCGATCCACGGCATCCTGGTGCAATTGCCCCTGCCCCGCCACATCGACGCCAACAAGGTGATCGAAGCCATTGCACCGACCAAGGATGTGGACGGCTTTCATGTCGCCAGCGCAGGGGCGTTGATGGTAGGACAGCCCGGCTTCAAGCCCTGCACGCCTTATGGCTGCATGAAAATGCTCGAATCCATCGGCCTGTGCGATCTGCGCGGCAAGTCGGCGGTGGTGGTGGGCCGCTCGAACATTGTCGGCAAGCCGATGGCCTTGATGCTCCTGGCGGCCAATGCGACGGTAACCATCGCGCACAGCGGCACGGCCGATCTGGCTGCGGTGTGCCGCCGGGCCGATATTCTGGTGGCCGCCGTCGGGCGCGAGAACCTGATCACCGCCGACATGGTCAAGCCCGGCGCCGTGGTGATCGACGTGGGCATGAATCGCAACGCAGCGGGCAAGCTCTGCGGCGATGTGGATTTCGACGGTGTCAGCGAAGTCGCCGGCTGGATCACCCCGGTGCCCGGCGGCGTCGGGCCCATGACCATTGCGATGCTGCTGGTCAATACCCTGGAGTCGTGCGAGCGAGCCCACGCCCGCCCATAATTTCAGCCTCGTCCCCGACCCGACTTGATGCACCGACCGACGCCATGACTCTTGCTCTGCCCGCCAACAACCCGCTGTGTGATTTTCGCGATCTTCCCGACTATGCCGCGGTAAAACCCGAGCACATCGAGCCCGCGCTCGACGCGCTGATTCAGGCGGCGGAACAAACGCTGGATCAGGTCACCGCAACCACCACTGCCCCCACCTGGGCCGCCGTGGTTGAGCCGCTGGAGCGCGCCACCGAGCATCTGGGCCGTGCCTGGGGTGTCGTCGGCCACCTCAACGCCGTGGCCGACACCCCCGCCCTGCGCGCCGCCTACAACGCCATGCTGCCCAAGGTCACCGAGTTCTGGACCCGGCTGGGCCAGAACGAAGGGCTGCTGCGGCAATATCAGGCCCTGCACGACAGCGCCGAGTTTTCCCGCCTCAGCCCGACGCGCCAGCGCATCATCGAGCACGCCTTGCGTGACTTCCGCTTGAGCGGTGCGCTGCTCGAAGGCCCCGCCCGCAGCCGCTACGCCGAAATTCAGGAGCGCCTGGCCGCGCTCAGCCAAACCTTCTCCGAACATGTGCTCGATGCCACAGCGGCCTATGCCGAATACGTTGGCGAAGAGCAAACCGCCGGCATTCCGGCCGACGCCCTGCAGGCCGCGCGCGAAGCCGCCGAGCGCGACGGCAAACCCGGCTATAAATTTACCCTGCACTATCCGTCGTATATGCCCGTGCTGCAGCACGGCGAACATCGTCCGCTGCGCGAACGCCTCTACCGCGCCTACGTCACCCGTGCCAGCGAGCTGGGCGATGCAAAGTTCGACAACTCCGCCGTCATGGCCGAAATTCTCGCCCTGCGCGACGAAGAAGCCCGTCTGCTCGGCTACGCCAACTACGCCGAAGTCTCGCTGGTGCCCAAAATGGCCGACACCCCGGAGCAGGTGCTGCACTTTCTGCGCGACCTCGCCGCCCGCGCCCGTCCCTTCGCCCAGCGCGACCTCGACACCCTGCGCACCTTTGCGCAAACAGAGCTTGGCCTGGCCCCGCTCGAAGCCTGGGACATCGCCTGGGCCTCCGAGAAACTGCGGCAGTCGCATTACGCCCTGTCGGAGCAGGAAGTGCGGCAATATTTCACCCTGCCCACCGTCATCGCCGGGCTGTTCCGCGTGGTCGAAACCCTGTTCGGCGTGAAGCTGCGGCGGGTGGAGGGCGACATTCATGCCTGGCACGCCGATGCCGAGCTATATCGCATCGAAAACACCGAGGGTCGCAGCGTCGGCTTGTTCTATCTCGATCTGTACGCCCGCGACGGCAAACGCTCGGGCGCGTGGATGGATCATGTGCGTTCGCGCTGGCTACGCTCGGACGGCACGCTGCAAACTCCGGTCGCCACCCTCACCTGCAACTTTCCCTCGCCCGTGGGCGGAAAGCCCGCCCTGCTCAGCCACGACGACGTGCAGACCCTGTTCCACGAGTTCGGCCACGGGCTGCACCACATGCTCACCCAGGTGGACGACATCGCCGTGTCGGGCATCTCTGGCGTCGAATGGGACGCGGTGGAGCTGCCCAGCCAGCTGATGGAAAACTTCTGCTGGGAATGGGAAGTGCTGCGCTTTCTCACCCATCATGTGGAAACCGGCCAAGCCATGCCGCGCGCCTTGTTCGACAAAATGCTGGCCGCGAAAAACTTCCAGTCCGGTATGCAGACCCTGCGTCAGGTCGAGTTCTCTCTGCTCGATATGCGCCTGCACCACGACTTGCGCACTTTCTCCCCCGAAGCGATTGAAGCGCTGGTGGCGGAGAACCGCAACGAGATCGCCGTGCTGAAGCCACCGGCGTTCAACCGCTTCGTCAACAGTTTCTCCCACATCTTCGCCGGGGGCTACGCAGCGGGCTACTACAGCTACAAATGGGCTGAAGTGCTGTCGGCCGACGCCTTTGAGCGCTTCGAACAAGAAGGTCCGCTCAATCCGCAAGTGGGCAAGAGCTATCAGCAAGCCATCCTCGCCGTGGGCGGAAGCCGCGATGCCATCGACTCGTTCAAGGCCTTCCGTGGCCGCGAGCCGCGCATCGATGCCCTGCTCCGCCACAGCGGTATGACGGCTGAAGCGGCTGAAGTCGGCTGAGCGCACGCGATGGCCCCGAACCCGTCCCGCCGCCTGTGGCGAAAACACCGCGCTCGCAGCCCAGCCTGGGCGCAGCCGTGGCACACTTGCAGCTTGTCTTGGCCCTTGCTGCACAGAACGATGAAACGACTGACGAAACGAACTTCGCGCCACGCCCTCGTGTTTTCCGCCGCATTGGCGCTCGGCCTGACCGCGGGCACGCCCGCCTGGGCGATTTACAAGATCGTCGGCCCGGACGGCTCGGTTACCTTCAGCGATGTACCGCCCAGCAGCACGCAGGGCAAGGCTGTGCAGTCGTTGTCGGCCAACGGCAATGCGACGCCCAGCAGCTTTGCCGGCTTTCCCGTCGCGTTGCGTGAAGCGGCGCGCAAATACCCCGTCACGCTCTACACCGCGCCGCAATGCGAGGCCTGCGATGCCGCACGCGACTACCTGCAACAGCGCGGCATTCCCTTCGCCGAAAAAACCATCACGACCAATGCCGACATCAAGGCCTACAAGGCTTTGTCGAACGGCAGCGACCAGCTCCCGCTGGTGATCATCGGCAGCACCAAACTGAGCACCGGTTTCAGTTCCAGCAATTGGGACGTCGCGCTCGATGCTGCAGGCTATCCGAAGAAGAGCGAACTGCCGCGCGACTATGTGCGTCCGCAGCCCGTGGCGCTGGTGCCGCCCCCAGCCCAGAAAGCTTCGGCCCCCGGACAAAAGCGCGTGCCGACCGAACCTTCCGTGCTGCCACCGCCAAACCCGAACGCCCCCAAGGGCTTTCAGTTTTAGTCAGAGAATTAGTCAGACAAAATCGCGCCGCTGCACACCCTCGGCGGTGCCGATCAGGGCGACGTTGGCGGCGCGCAGTGCGAACAGGCCCACGGTCACCACACCCGGAATCTGGTTCACACGGGTTTCAAATTCGCGCGGCTGCGCAATCTCCAGGCCGTGAACGTCCAGAATCAGATTGCCGTTATCGGTCACGTAGCCTGAACGCTCGCGCGGATCGCCCCCCAGGGCGCGCAACCGGCGTGCCACCAGTTCCCGCGCCATCGGCACGACTTCGACCGGCAAAGGAAATTTACCCAGCACCGGCACCAGCTTGCTTTGATCGACGATGCAGATGAAGCGCTCTGCGGCCTCGGCGATGATTTTTTCGCGCGTCAGCGCGCCGCCGCCGCCTTTGATCATCGCGCCCGAGGCGTCGATTTCGTCGGCGCCATCGACATAGACCGAAAGCTGCGCCACCTCGTTGAGGTCATACACCGTGATGCCATGCGCGCGCAGGCGCTCGGTGGAACGCTCGGAGCTCGACACCGCGCCTTTGATCTGGTGCTTGATGCCAGCCAGGGCGTCGATGAAAAAATTCACCGTCGAGCCCGTGCCGACTCCGATGATTTCGCCCTGCGGCACCTGAGTGAGCGCGGCCGCGGCGACCTGCTGTTTGAGTTCGTCTTGCGTCATGTCGGGTCTTCACGAAAAATGTCAGTCTTCATTATCGCTGCGCCGCCCTGTGCTCAGCGACCTCGTCTGCTCTCCATGCCGCTCTCCTATCCGCTGATTCGCCCTATTTTGTTCCGCCTCAATCCAGAATGGGCGCATCACCTCACGCTGAGCGGCATCCGCATGGCGCATTCTGCCGGGCTGTCGATTCTGTACGCCCATGCGCCGGTTCACGACCCGGTGGAACTTCTCGGCTTGCGTTTCGCTAATCGTGTCGGTCTGGCCGCTGGGCTCGACAAAAATGGCGAGGCGATCGACGCCCTCGCGGCGATGGGTTTTGGTTTTGTCGAGGTCGGCACGGTCACTCCCCGCGCCCAGCCCGGCAACCCCAAGCCGCGCATGTTCCGGCTGCCACAGGCGCAGGCGTTGATCAATCGCATGGGGTTCAACAATGCCGGGCTGGAGGCTTTTTTGCGTCATGTGCGCCGCAGCCATCGCCCCGTGCCTATCGGCCTGAACATCGGCAAGAACGCCAGCACCCCGGTCGAGCAGGCGCTCGACGACTACCGGCTGGGCCTAGAAGGGGTATACACCCAGGCCGACTATGTCAGCATCAATATTTCGTCACCCAACACCCGCAACCTTCGCCAGTTGCAAACCGACGCCGCCCTGCAGGGCCTGCTGCAAGGCCTCGCCGCCACGCGCGAGCGCCTGCGGCAACAGCATGGCCGCCATGTGCCCATGCTGCTGAAAATCGCCCCCGACCTTGAAGACGCCGACATCGACGTCATCGCCGATCAGTTGCTGACGCATGGCCTCGATGGCGTCATCGCCACCAACACCACGCTGGCGCGCGACGCCGTGGCCGGGCTGGCCCATGCGCATGAAGCGGGTGGACTGAGCGGGGCGCCGGTACGCGCCGCCTCGACCCGGGTGATTACGCGGCTGCGCCAGCGTCTGGGCCACAACGTGCCGATCATCGGTGTCGGCGGCATTATGAGCGGGGCCGACGCGGTCGAAAAACTGCGCGCGGGCGCCGATCTGGTTCAGATCTACACCGGCCTGATCTATCGCGGCCCGGAACTGGTGGGCGAGTGCGCCAGGGCGCTCGCGCTTGAAGCCAGCCGAGGGGAGTAAGCCTGAACCCCTGGCCCCGAGAAGACGGCCAAAATAAAAGCGCCTGCAAAGTCGATTGCAGGCGCTTTTATTGGAAAGGTTTGGCGCGAAAAAGCACCAAAAAAGAAAAGCGATGAAAAAGCGCTTATTTTTGCTTCAGGCGGGTTTTGTTGGCGGTGATGTGCTCATAGATTTCGCGCGACCGCTGGGAGAGCGGTCTGCCAAACCCTTCACGCCAGGGTGAAGACACTTTCACTTGAGGCCGCTTGCGGAATGTGGAGGCCACTTCCTCGGCGTTTTGCATCATCAAATCCCAGGGATCTGCCGATTTTGTGGTGGTGGAGGAGTTTGACTCTTCGAGTTCAACACCGTTGGTTTTGCCTGTGGTCGTCGCTTTTGCCACGTTTACCCCTCTGATGGAACTGTGGGACAACACTGTCTGCCGCATACCACATGCAACAGAAAAATTGCCCCGTTAAACACCCAACAATTATAACCGGAAGTAAGCTTCAGCGCCTACTTTGACCCGGCAACCGGATTGAATCAGCCGAGATATTTTTCGAGGCGCTGCAAAACGGTGTCCCGTCCGAGCAAGGCCAGCACCGCGTCGACAGCGGGGGTCTGATCTCGGCCGGTGACCATCAAGCGCACGGGCATGGCCAGTTGCGGCATTTTCAGGCCGTGCTGTTTGAGCACGCTCTTGAGGGCTGCACTGATCGCTTCGCGCGACCAGTCGTGAAGGGCGGTGAGCTGGGCCAGAAAATCCGCCGCGGCCGCCTTTCCCTGCGCACCGAGATGCTGCTCAAGCGCAGCGGCGTCGGGCGCGGTGGGGCGATAGAACAACAGGGTTTGTTGGGCCAGTTCGGGTAGCGTCTGGGCGCGGTCGTGCAGCAGGGCGCAAACCGCCGCGAGATCAGGCGTCTGGTGGGCGATGCCGTCCTTGTCCAGCAAGGGACGCACGAGAGCAGCCAGTTCCTCTGCAGGGGTGTGCTTGATGTAATGCGCGTTCACCCAGCGCAGTTTGGCCTCGTCGAACTGCGCCGGCGAGCTGCCCAGGTGGTCGAGATCGAACCACTCCAGAAACTGGGCGCGCGAAAAAATCTCCGCATCGCCATGCGACCAACCCAGCCGCGCCAGATAGTTCACCACCGCATCGGGCAGATAGCCTTCGTCGCGGTACTGCAGCACGCTCTTGGCGCCATTGCGTTTGGAGAGTTTCTCGCCCTGCTCGTTGAGCACGGTGGGCAGGTGGGCATAGCGCGGGGGCTTGGCGCCCAGGGCCTGGAAGATGTGCAACTGACGCGGCGTGTTGTTGACGTGATCGTCGCCGCGGATCACATCGGTAATCTGCATGTCGATGTCGTCCACCACCACGCAGAAGTTGTAGGTCGGTGTGCCGTCGGGGCGGGCAACGACGAGATCGTCGAGTTCTTCGTTGCGAATCTCGACCCGGCCTTTGACAAAATCATGCCAAGCCACGACGCCAGTGGTCGGCGTCTTGAAGCGCCACACCGGCTGCACGCCTTCGGGAATCGGCGGCAGCACCTTGCCGGGCTCCGGCCGCCAGGTGCCGTCGTAGCGGGGCTTTTGCTTGGCGGCGAGTTGCTGCTCGCGCAGGGCATCGAGCTCGGCGGTGGACATATAGCAGGGATACACCATGCCAGACTGGCGCAGTTGATCGAGCACCTCGCGGTAACGCGGCATGCGCTGCATCTGATAGAACGGGCCTTCGTCATAATCGAGCCCGAGCCAGTCCATCGCCTGCAGGATGACTTGCACGGCTTCTTCGGACGAACGTTCGGTATCCGTGTCTTCAATGCGCAGAATGAAGTCGCCGCCGTGGTGCCGCGCGTATGCCCACGGGTAAAGTGCCGATCGGATATTGCCCAGATGGATGAATCCGGTCGGGCTGGGAGCGAAGCGGGTACGAACGCGGTGCGGCTGGGTGGTCATCGTCGAATTCGGAAAGTGAAAAAAAGGACAAGAAGACGTGCTCAGCTCAGGGTCTGCAGACCCCGGCTGAGATCGCGCTGAAGATCACCCACATCTTCCAATCCCACGGCCAGGCGGATCAGCCCCTGGCCGATGCCTGCGGCCTGCCGCTGCGCTTCGCTCAGGCGGCCATGCGTGGTCGTCGCCGGGTGGGTGATGGTGGTCTTGGTGTCGCCCAGATTGGCGGTGATAGAGCAGATGCGGGTGTGGTCGATGAGGTGAAATGCCCGCGCTTTGGCCTGTTGCGCATCGTCGGCCTTGAGCTCGAACGACAGCACGGCACCCCCGGTCTTTTGCTGACGCATGGCCAACGCATGCTGCGGATGGGTATCGAGGCCGGGATAGAACACCCGGCCGATAGCAGGCTGCGCCTGCAGCCATTGCGCCATTGCCAAGGCGGCTGCGCTGTGCGCCATCATGCGCACACCCAGGGTTTCCATGCCCTTGAGCACCACCCAGGCATTGAAGGGCGAGAGCGACAGGCCGATGGTGCGCTGCACGGGCAGCAGCTTGTCGTGGATCGGCGCCGCTTTGCCGCACACCGCGCCTGCGATCACCCGTCCCTGTCCGTCGAGGTATTTGGTGCCGGAATGAATCACCCAGTCGGCGCCGAAATCGAGGGGACGCTGCAAGGCCGGTGAACAAAAGCAGTTGTCCACCACCAGTTGGGCGCCGGCGTCGTGCGCCAGATCGGCCAGCGCGGCGATGTCGCAGACCTCGGTCAGCGGATTGGACGGCGTTTCGGCAAACAGCAGCCGGGTATTGGGCCGCAGGGCCGCCGCCCATTGCGACACGTCAGTTTGCGAAACGAACGTGGTCTCTACGCCGAAGCGGGCCAGTTCGCGGCCGAACAGATTGATCGTGGAGCCGAACACCCCTTGTGAGCAGATCACATGATCGCCCGCCTTGAGCAGCGCCATCGCCAGCAGCAGAATGGCGGCCATGCCACTGCCCGTGGCCATGCAGCCTTCCGCGCCTTCGAGCGCGGCAAGCCGCTGCTCGTAGCTGGAGACAGTGGGATTGGAAAAACGCGAATAGACAAAACCGTCCTGCTCCCCGGCGAAACGGGCAGCGGCGGTCGCCGCATCGGGATGCACGAAGCTGCTGGTCAGGAACAGCGCCTCGCTGTTCTCGCCGTATTGCGAACGCGGCAAGGCCTCGCGCACGGCCAGCGTATCGAGCGCGAGATCAGGGGCGCTTCGGTCTTGCGCGGTCATGACAGCTGCCCCTGCTCCTCGGCCCCTTGCAGGCTGAGCCGGCCGGTGTTGGGTGCCACGCCTTCGCCCCGGTTCTTGCCTTCATCGGGCGGCAAGGTGCCGGCGATGTAGCAGCCGTCGAAACACGAAGCCTCAAACTCGACGATCTCGGGGTTGATCTCGCGGATCACCCGTTTCATGGCGTCGAGATCCTGGTAGATCAGCACATCGGCGCCGATGATCTGGCGGATTTCCTCGACACTGCGGTTGTGCGCCACCAGCTCCGAGGCCGTAGGCATGTCGATGCCGTAGATATTGGGATAGCGCACCGGCGGCGCGGCAGACGCCAGATACACCTTGCGCGCCCCGGCCTCACGCGCCATCTGCACGATTTCGCGCGAAGTGGTGCCGCGCACAATGGAGTCATCCACCAGCAGCACGTTGCGACCGGCGAATTCCTGGCCGATGGCGTTGAGTTTTTGCCGCACCGACTTTTTGCGCACCGCCTGTCCGGGCATGATGAAGGTTCGCCCCACATAGCGGTTTTTGACGAAACCCTCGCGGTACGGCCGACCCAGCCTGTGCGCGAGTTGCATGGCCGACGGCCGACTGGATTCGGGTATGGGAATGACCACATCGATCTCGCTGGGCGGCAGCACCGAGATCACCCGCTGCGCCAGCGTTTCGCCCATGCGCAAACGGGCGCGGTAGACCGAAACGCCGTCGAGCGCAGAGTCTGGCCGGGCCAGATAGACGTACTCGAAGATGCAGGGATTGCGCTGCGGCTCGGCCGCGCACTGCTGGCTGTGCAATCGGCCTTGCAGATCGACAAAAATCGCCTCGCCCGGCGCGATGTCGCGCTCGAACTTGTAGCCCGTGCCTTCCAGCGCGACCGACTCGCTCGCCACCATCACCTCGCCGCCCTCGCCCGCCGTACCGAAGCACAAGGGGCGAATGCCGAAGGGATCGCGAAAAGCCAGCAGGCCGTGCCCGGCAATCAGCGCCACCACGGCGTACGAACCGCGCAAGCGAAGGTGCACCGCGCGCACCGCGGCGAAAATATCGTCGACTGAGAGCGGCAACCCGTGGGTGCGGCGCTCGATCTCGTGCGCCAGCACGTTGATCAACACCTCGGTGTCCGACTCGGTGTTGATGTGGCGGTGATCGTTATTGAACAGCTCGCGCTTGAGCGCCACCGCGTTGATCAGATTGCCGTTGTGCGCCAGCACCAGACCAAACGGCGCGTTGACGTAGAACGGCTGCGCCTCTTCCTCGCTTTCGGCGTTGCCCGCGGTTGGATAGCGTACCTGGCCGATACCGTAATCGCCCGGCAGCGCGCGCATATTGCGAGTGCGAAACACATCGCGCACCATGCCACGCGCCTTGTGCATATAGAGCTTGGAGCCCGAGCCGGTGACGATGCCCGCAGCGTCCTGACCCCGATGCTGCAACAACAGCAGCGCGTCGTACAGAAGCTGGTTCACGGGTTGCTGCGAAATGACGCCGACGATGCCGCACATGGGAGTGGTCTTTCAGGAAACGAGGGGAGAGCCAAACACTTCAGCCTTGCGGCAAATGGGTGACGAAAGCTGCGGGCAGCCAAGGGCGAATGACCAGCAACAAAGACTGCGCCGGCGGAATGAGCACCGCCGTTTTCCACATCGCGCTCTGCGCCAGCGCCGTCTGCGCGCCAAGGGCGACGAGCAACAACGACAACGCCACGCCCTTCACTAGACCGATCAGCGCGCCCATGCTGCGGTCAAAAATACCCAGTCCGCTTGCACGCAACAGCAAACGCAGCACCGAGGCGAGTATGCCCGCGCTCAGCACCACCACGATGAAACACATCGCATAGGCCGCCAACAGGCGCATATCAATATTGTCGATGGCCTGCAAATACCTTGCACCCAGGCTGGGCGCGAAGTGCGCCGCAAACCAGACGCCCCCGATCCAACCCAGCAAGGTGACGATTTCATACACGGCGCCGCGCAACAAGCTGATCAGCACGCTCAAACCCATGACGACGAGCATGAACCAGTCCAGCGGACTCACAGCGTCAGCACCGCACCGCTGAGACCCAGCGCCTGCAGTTTGCGCAAGGCCCGCTCGGCTTCATCGCGCGTGGCAAAGGGGCCGATGCGCACCCGAACCCGCTTGCCCTGCGCGGTATCGACCACCTGGGTATAGGTCTTGAATCCGGCTTTTTCAATTTTGGCCCGCACGGACTGGGCGGCATGCGCGTCGGCAAACGCGCCTGCCTGCACCACAAATCGCGCCTTCGAGGGGGCTGCGTCTTCCTGCACCGCGTGCTTTTTATTCGCCAGCGCCGCCTCGGCCTGCGCAGTGGAAATCTGGTCGGGCGATTTGCCTTCGAGTGCCGCAAGGGCCTGGCGCGCACTGGCCAGTTGCCGTGCCTGCTCGGGTGTCGGGGCGGGTGGCTTGGGTGCTGGCGGGGGGGCAACCGGCTCCGCCTGCTGTACCGGACTGGGTTTGGGCGCTGCAGGTATTGGCTGGGGCGCCGGTTTCGAGGCCACCACCGGCTCGGGTGGAACTGGCGCGGGGGCCGCGGCCGTGGCGCTTGCCGCATGCGCCACGGCCGCGCGTTCGCCCGAGGGCACGGCCACGCTGGACGCCGCGGGCAGCATGGGCGCGGAAGCGGGCACCGCCAGGCCCGGCGCCTTACTCTGCGAGGGAATATCGAGCGCGATGTTCGACGGCACCGGTTTGGGCTTGGAATCGAACACCAGCGGAAACACGATCACCCCGAGCAGCACCAGCGCCACTGCGCCGATCAGACGCCGACGCGCGCGCGCTCGCAGACTGTCCTGGCTTTGCGAATCGGAGTCATCGCCTCTGGAGGAGCGACGGGCGGAATTACGGGGAGCGCCAAAGGTCATTGCGGGGAGGAAACGAGATGCTTGCCGTGAAGTCGGGGCAGCCCCTCCTGCATCACACCGCCCACGGTGTAGAAGGAGCCGAACACCACGATTCTATCGGCCAGCTCCACGGCAGCCGCCGCGGCGCGCAACGCCTGCAAGGGGTCGGGATGCTGGGCGAGGCGGGCGTCTGGTTTCAAGGCGAGCAGGTGAGCCGCCAGCTCTTTTGCCGACGCGGCTCGTGGCGTCGGCAAGTCGCAAAGATGCCAGACGTCGACCAGCGGCAACATGCGGCGCAACATGCCGGGGATGTCTTTGTCGGCCATGGCGCCAAACACCGCGTGGGTGACGGGAAAGTAGCCCATGCTGTCGAGGTTTTCCGCCAGCACGGCGATGGCGTGCGGGTTGTGGCCCACATCGAGCACCAGCGTGGGCTGCCCCGCCAGCACCTGAAAGCGACCGGGCAGCTCCGCTCGCGCAAAGCCTTCGCGCACCGCCTGCGCCGCTACCGGCAGGGCGGCCTGCAAGGCCTCCAGCGCGGCGAGCACGCCGCTGGCGTTGAGCAGCTGATTGGCGCCGCGCAGCGCCGGAAACGCCAGGCTGTGCCGACGCTGCGCGCGCCCCTGCCAGCCCCATTGCTGCGGCAGGTGGGTGTAGTGAAAGTCGCGTCCGGCCAGCCAGAGATCGGCGCCGATGTCCTCGGCGTGATCCCGCACCGACTGCGGCGCCTGCGGGTCGCTGACGATGGCGGGCTTCGCGGCCCGCATGATGCCCGCCTTCTCGCGGCCGATGGACTCCCGGTCCGGGCCGAGAAACTCCATGTGATCGAGGTCGATGCTGGTGATGATGGCGCAGTCGGTGTCGATGATGTTCACCGCATCGAGCCGCCCGCCTAGCCCGACTTCGAGAATGACGGCGTCGAGCCGCTGGCTGGCAAGCAGCGACAGAATGGCCAGGGTGGTGAACTCGAAATAGCTCAAACTCACCGCCGCGCCGCCCTCGCCTGCGGTCAGCCGGGCCTGCTCGACAGCGGCGAAATGCGGCAACAAGTCCTGCGCATTCACCGTCTGCCCTGCGAAGCGGCAGCGTTCCTCGAAATGCACCAGATGCGGCGAGGTATAGACGCCCACGCGGTAGCCCGCCGCCATGAGAATGGCTTCGAGCATGGCGCAGGTCGAGCCCTTGCCATTGGTGCCCGCCACGGTGATGACCGGGCAGCTGAATTGCAACTTCATCGCCGCGCGCACCGCCTGCACGCGCTCAAGCCCCAGGTCGATCACGCGGGCATGCAGCAACTCGGCGTGGGCTAGCCAGCCGTCCAGAGTGTGGGGTGTGGGAGACATACGCAAAGCCCGTCGCCCGCGGCTGCGAACGACGGGAAAGTCTGAGGAAATCAGGAAGCGATCGCGTCGGCAGGCTGACGCAGCAGCATGGCCAGCATTTGCGCGAGTTCGCCGCGCAGCTCACGGCGGTCAACGATACGGTCAACCGCGCCCTTTTGCAGCAGAAACTCAGCGCGCTGGAAACCCTCGGGCAGCTTTTCGCGCACGGTGTTTTCGATTACCCGCGGGCCGGCAAAACCGATCAGCGCCTTGGGTTCGGCCAGCACCACATCGCCGATGAAGGCAAAACTGGCCGACACCCCGCCCATGGTCGGGTCGGTGAGAACACTGATGAACGGCAGCCCGGCTGCGGACAGGCGGGTGAGCGCGGCATTGGTCTTGGCCATCTGCATCAGGCTGAGCAAGCCTTCCTGCATGCGCGCGCCGCCCGTGGCGGTAAAGCAAATGAAAGGCACCTTCTGCTCGATGGCCGCCTGCACCCCGCGCACGAAACGCTCGCCGACCACAGAGCCCATAGAGCCGCCCATGAACTCGAACTCGAAACAGGCCACCACCACCGGCAGGGTCTGGATGGCGCCACCCATGACGATCAGCGCGTCGGTCTCCTGGGTGTTTTCCAGCGCCTCCTTGAGGCGATCGGGATATTTGCGGCTGTCCTTGAATTTCAGCGGATCGATGGGCAACACTTCCTGACCGATCTCGTACCGGCCTTCGGGGTCGAGCAACGCGTCGAGCCGCGCCCGTGCACCGATGCGCAGGTGGTGGCCGCACTTCGGACAGACGTTCTGGTTGAGCTCCAGATCCGATTTGTAGAGCACGGTTTCGCAAGACGGGCACTTGATCCACAGGCCTTCGGGCACCTGGCGCCGATCCTGCGGGCTGGTCTGTTGAATTTTGGGAGGGAGGAGCTTTTCCAGCCAACTCATAGGGTCTCCTTAAGCGTCGAGCGCCTGGCGAATGTCTTGGATGAAGCCGCGCGCAACCTCTGCCGCCTGTTCTGCGGGCTGCGCCTCCATCAATTCGATCAGTCGCGAACCAATGACCACGGCATCGGCCAGCTGGCCGATCGCGCGCGCAGTCTGCGCATCGCGAATGCCGAATCCTACTCCCACGGGCACCTGCACATGGGCGCGGATGCGGGGCAGCATGGCCGCCACGGCTGAGGTGTCGAGATGGCCCGCGCCCGTCACGCCCTTGAGCGAGACGTAATACACATAGCCGCTGGCGATACGGCCCACATCGGCCATACGCGCGTCCGTGCTGGTAGGGGCGAGCAGAAAGATCGGGGCGATATCTGCAGCCTTGAGCGCCGCGGCAAAAGCCTCGCTCTCCGCCGGCGGGTAATCGACGATGAGCACGCCATCCACGCCCGCCGTCTTGGCCGCAGCCACAAAGGCCTCCACGCCGTAGCGCTCCACCGGGTTGGCGTAACCCATCAGCACCACGGGGGTGACGGCATCGGTCTGGCGGAAATCGCGCACGAAATCGAGCACCTGGGGCAGCCCGATGCCTTTTGCAATGGCCCGCTCGGTGGCGCGCTGAATCACCGGGCCGTCGGCCATGGGATCGGAAAACGGTACGCCGAGTTCGATCACATCGGCCCCGCCCTGCACCAGGGCGTGCATCACCGCGACGGTGACTGAAGGCGCGGGATCGCCTGCAGCGATGTAGGGAATGAGCGCCTTGCGATTCTGGGCGCGAAGCTGGGCGAAGCGTTGGTCGATGCGGTTCATGTCGGTTCCGCGCGGCCGCCCCGAAGGAACCGACACCCCCTCGGGGGGAGATGAGCGCAGCGAGTCAGGGGGCTGTTTCATTTTGTGGCTCCGGACTGGCGGGCGAACAGGGTGTCGAAGCTCACGCCTTCGCGCTCGGCCACGGTGTTGATGTCTTTGTCGCCGCGCCCCGAGAGATTGACCAGAATGATCTGGTCGGGACGCATTTGCGGCGCCAGCTTGATGGCATGCGCCAGAGCGTGGCTGGATTCCAGCGCCGGGATGATGCCCTCGATACGGCACAGTTCGTGGAAGGCCGCCAGAGCCTCGTCGTCGGTAATGCCGACGTACTCGGCTCGCCCGAGATCTTTGAGCCAGGCATGCTCGGGGCCGACACCGGGATAGTCGAGCCCGGCGGACACGGAATGCGTTTCGATGATCTGACCGTTGGCGTCCTGCAGCAGATAGGTGCGGTTGCCGTGCAGCACACCCGGTGTGCCAGCGGACAGCGAGGCCGCGTGCTTACCCGTGTCCAGCCCCAGACCGGCGGCTTCGACCCCGATGAGCCGCACCGATTCATAGGGAATGTAGGGATAGAAAATGCCCATGGCGTTGCTGCCCCCGCCCACGGCGGCGATCACCGCATCGGGCTGGCGGCCGGTCATCTCGGGCATCTGCTCCAGGCATTCGTCGCCGATGACCCGCTGGAAATCGCGCACCATCTGCGGGTAGGGATGCGGCCCCGCGACGGTGCCGATGATGTAGAAGGTGTCTTCGACATGCGTGACCCAGTCGCGCAACGCTTCATTGAGCGCATCCTTGAGTGTCTTGCTGCCCGATTCGACCGGCACCACGCGCGCGCCCAGCAGATTCATGCGATAGACATTGGGCGATTGGCGCTTGACGTCTTCGCTGCCCATATACACCACACATTCCATGCCATAACGCGCGGCGATGGTGGCCGTGGCCACGCCGTGCTGTCCCGCGCCGGTTTCGGCGATGACGCGCGGTTTGCCCATGCGACGCGCCAGCATGGCCTGGCCGATGGTGTTGTTGATTTTGTGCGCGCCGGTGTGATTGAGGTCTTCGCGCTTGAGGTAAATGCGCGCGCCGCCGAGTTTGTCGCTCAGGCGAGCGGCGTGATAAACCGGGCTGGGACGGCCGACGAAGTGCTTGAGTTCGTAGCGGTATTCAGCCAGGAACTGCGGGTCGTTTTTGTAATGGTCGTAAGCCGCCTGGAGTTCTTCCAGCGCGTGGCTCAGGGTTTCGGCAATGAAGCTACCGCCGTAGGGGCCGAAATGGCCGCTGGCGTCGGGGTAGGCATAGTCAAACATGGTGGGGTCTCGTCTGGCGCCGGGCGGAAGCTGTGCCCGGGCGCGATCTACAGGTCTGCAGCGCGAACCGCGGCGATGAACTCGGCGATGCGCTGCGCGCTCTTGATGCCCTTGGACGCTTCGACGCCGGAACTGACGTCAACCGCCCACGGACGCACCTGCCGGATGGCATGCGTCACATTTGCAGCATGCAACCCACCAGACAAAACGAGGGGAAGCGCGACGTTTGCGGGAATGCGTGACCAATCGAAAACCTCGCCGCCCCCGCCGTATCCGGGCTGATCCGTGTCCAGAACGAGAGCTTGAGAAGTGGAAAAACGAGAAGCGAAGTCTAACAAATCCAGCCCTTCGCGCATGCGCGCCGCGCGAATGTAGGGGTGGCGATAGCGGGCACAGTCTTGCGGGGTTTCATCGCCGTGGAACTGCAACAGCGCGGGACGAATCTGGTCGATCACCTCTTCGACAAGGTCTGGCGCGGCATTCACAAACAGGGCGACGACCGAGACAAAAGGCGGCAGGCTGAGCGCGATGTCGCGCGCCTGCGCGACGCTCACGTTGCGCGGGCTGGGCGGGTAAAACACCAGGCCGATGGCATCTGCGCCGCTGCTAGCGGCCGCCTGCGCGTCTTCCACCCGGGTAATCCCGCAGATTTTGATGCGGGTTCGGTGGCGCGGGGGGCGCGAGAGCGACAGGGGGGGCGGCGTTTCGGACATCGGAGATCAGATCGTCAGGCCGATCTGGGTAGGTGGCGAGGGAAGGTTGAATTCTGCCGGGTAATCCGGGCCGAGGAAATAAAGCCCGTCGGGCATGAAGGTCGGCGCCGCCAGGCGGCGGTCGCGGCTGGCCAGAACTTCGGCGAGCCAACTCACCGGCTTGGAGCCATTGCCCACGGCCAGCAGGCTACCCACGATATTGCGCACCATGTGGTGCAAGAAGGCGTTGGCACGCAGGTCGAACACCAGGGTGTGACCATAACGCGCAATCTCAATCGCATGCAGCGTCTTGACCGGGCTCAGCGCCTGGCATTCGCTGGAGCGAAATGCGCTGAAATCATGCTCGCCGAGCAGGCACTGCGCAGCGGCGCGCAAAAGATCGAGATCGAGTGGGCGATGCGTCCAGCCCACCCGCGCGTGATCGAGCGCCGGGCGCACGGGACGGTTGCGCAGCACATAGCGATACCGGCGTTGGTAGGCACTGCGGCGGGCGTCAAAAGTCTGTGGCAAATCGGTTCGCGCCCATTGCACCGCCATGTCGCGTGGCAGAAAGGCATTGACCCCGCGCACCCAGGAGGACGGCTCACGCTGCAAAGGCGTATCGAGGTGCACCACCTGGCCGAGGGCATGCACCCCGGCGTCGGTGCGTCCGGCGCAGATGGTGCGAGTCGGAACGCCCAGAAACTGCGCGAACGCCCGCTCCAGAAAGTCCTGCACACCGCAGCCGCCCGGCTGGCTCTGCCAGCCGCAGTACGAGGTACCGCCGTAACTCAGGCCCAACGCGACTCGGAGCAGAGGACGCCCGACTTTCGGGCCGGAGGAGGCAGAGGACGAATCAGCGGCCAATCTTGTCCAGCATGTCCTGCGCGCGCTTCTTGAGTAGCGGGTCGCCTTCGGCAATCACCTCACCCAGCAGGTTGCGCGCCGACTCGTTATCGCCGATAGCCATGCTTTCTGCCGCGAGTTCCAGACGGAGATCGAGAGAGGGCCTGGACTCGCTGAACTGCGACTCCAGCTTGGGCGGTTCGGTGTGCGATTCCTCGAGCGATTTGACTTCGCTGTCCTGCAGGGAAATGCTGCTCAGATCGAACTCAAGCGCGTTGTCATGTGCGGCAGCTTTCGTGGTCTCAGCGGCAGTCTCAGCGGCACCGAGCGTCGAGGCGGGCGCGCCAAAATCGGACAGCATATTGAAGTCCAGGCCGCCCGGCAACAGGAAATCAGCATCCGCGGCTTTGCCGGGCTCTTTTTCGGGCGTCGGCGGCGCGCTGGAGAATGCCGAGGGCACCTCGATTTCGGGCAGAGAAGGAACGGCGGGTGACGCAGTTGCCGCTGCAGGAGCCGGTTCGCCCATCGGCAAGCTCAGATCCAGGTCCAGATGCTCTGGCATCGGCGTCTTGGCCGCGGCCGTTTCCACGCCCGAAAGCATTTCGGTGCTGGGCAAGGTTTGCGGAGTCAGCGCAGCCAAAGCGGTGGGGGTGGCCGCCGGGAACTCTGTCTGCGGCATGGTCGACGGCGCACCCAACGTGCTAGGGAGCACGGTGTTGTGATACAGCGGGTTGACCGGGTCGAGACTGCGACCGAGATCTTGAGCGCGTTTCCAGTCTTCGCCCACGCCCTGCGTCAACGCAAAGAGTTCTGCGGCGCCCACTTCGAAGGAGCGGGAATCCTTGCGTTTGGCGTAGATTTCCAGCAGTTTGAGCCGCGCTGCCAGACGGTCGGGGTTGGTCTTGACGGCCTCCTTGAGGATTTCTTCGGCTTGCAGATCGCGGCCGTAAGCCAGATATACATCGGCCTCGGCCACCGGATCGACGTCATTGGTGTCGAGCTGGCTGGAGGAGAAGGTGGAGCTCATATTGCCATTGCGCGTATCGACGCGCTCGCCACCCGTGCCGCCAAAAAAGCTGTCGGCCACACTCATGCGACTATCGAAGACCGACACGTCGCGCTGCGACTTTGCCGCCTTCTTGCGCTGCGCCAGCCAAGCGAGCAACAGCAGCAGAATCACCAAAGCGCCGCCCACGGGCAACAGCAAGGGGTTGGAAAGCAGACTGCTGAAGAAACTCTCCTGCTCGGCTGGGGCAGGCTTGACGACCTTCGGGGGCACAGGCTTCGCCACTGGCGCGGGCGCAGGGGCGGATGCGGGAGCCGAAGCGGCCACAGGCGCCGACGCCGACTTGGCAGCCGATGCGACATGCGCCGCCGAAGCGGTTGCGACGGCCGCCGCCGCGCTGGGTGCCTCGGCCGGTTTCGCAGACGCCGAGGCAGCAACCACCGGCGCGGGTGTGGGGCTCTTCACCGGCACGGTCAGCGCCGCGGCAGCCTTGCTTGCCACGGGGGCCACGGTTGCCGCGGGTGCGGCGGCTTGCGGTTTGGCCGCTGCGACGGTCTGCGCCTGCTTGGACAGCGCGCTGAGTTCGTCGACATTTTTCTGCAACTGCTTGATCTTCTGTTCGTCGAGCGCTTCCTGCTTCTTGTCGGCGATCTGCTGGGCCTTCTGCGTGCCAGCCACCTCGGCCTTGCTCAATTTGAGCTTGCTTTCAGCCTGCGCGCCTGTGGCAGCAGGCTCCTGAACCTGGGCTTGGACTTTGCCCGTCACCTCGCGTTGCGACTGCGGCTTGGCCTGCCCGCCCATTTCCGCCAGACGACGGCGGTAGGCGTTGAAACTCTCGCTCTGAGCCAGAACGAAACGGCGCGCTTCGGGCTGCGAAACGGCCTGCGCCTGTTCAGCGGTGGGCATTTGCAGCACGCTGCCCGTCTTCACCAGATTGATGTTTCCGTCGATGAAGGCCGACTGGTTGGCGCGGTAAATGGCCGTGAGCATCTGGTCGAGCGAGACGGACTGCACACCCGATGCGTTGGCGATTTTGCTCAGGGTGTCGCCCCGCTTGACCACATACTGGCCGGGAGCCGCAGCGGACTTGGCGGACGATTTTTTCGCATTCACCGAAGGCTGCGGCGTTTGCAGCGCGGGCGCAACCGGCATCGCCGGGGTCGGGGTATTGGCCGCATTAGCGGCATTCGACACCGAGGGTGCAGCCGGCATGGCGGGCGCGGGCGACGGTGCGGCGGTCTGAACCGGCACCTGAGTCGGTGTGGGAGTGCTCTGGAAATTGGGCGGATCGAGCAGCAGGGTGTAGTCGCGACTCAACTGGCCATTGGCCCACTGCGCACGGATCAGCAGATCGAGAAAGGGTTCGTTGATCGGGCTGTTGGACGTGACGCGCAGATAGGCGCGGCCTTCCGGGCTGCGCTCAAGCTTGATCCGCACGCCCGACAGCGCACTGCTGTAATGCAGCTTGGCCGCCTGAAACGCATCGGGCGCCGCAACACCCACCTGCAGTGAAGACGCCTCGTCAGCGCTGATCTGGGTAATGTCGATTTCCGCCCTCAGGGGCTGGCCCAAGGCGGACTGCACCTTGATGCCCCCGAGGCCGAATGCATAGGCCTGACCAGCAGTTGCGCCCAAGGCGATTGCCAGGGCCAGACGTCGAGTGTTCTGTCGCAGCATGTCGGCTGCCCCCCAATTTTTGATCATGTCGAATGCGCGAATTTCTCTGCGGCTGCAGAACTAAATTGCGTCAAATTTCACCATATCATCAACAAATTAGGCTGACAAGTTGATGCGCCAAGACAGGCCGGTGCAAGCCCGGCGACTGTGGCATTCCGGCGATTTCGGCTGACTTGCCGTGGAAACCCGGCAGTCAACGACGCTCAAGCAGAATGCGCAGCATGCGACGCAGCGGTTCGGCCGCGCCCCACAACAATTGGTCGCCCACGGTGAACGCGCCCAGATAGTCTGGCCCCATGGCCAGCTTGCGTAGCCGCCCCACCGGGATCTGCATCGTGCCGGTCACCGCAACGGGCGTGAGTTGCTGCATGGTCGCTTCGCGCTCGTTGGGGACGACCCGAACCCAGTCGTTATCGGTCGCGATCATGTCTTCAATCTCGTCGAGCGGAACGTCTTTCTTGAGCTTGAAGGTCAGCGCCTGACTGTGGCAGCGCATGGCGCCGACGCGCACGCAAAAACCATCGACCGGCACTGCAGGCGAGCCGAACCCCGCGCCCTGCCCGAGGATCTTGTTGGTCTCCGCCCCGCCCTTCCACTCTTCGCGCGACACGCCATTGCCCAGGTCTTTGTCGATCCAGGGAATCAGGCTGCCGGCCAAAGGCACGCCGAAGTGCTGGGTCTGCGCGGCGTCGAGCGCCTTTTGCCGGGCCAGCACATCGCGGTCGATGGCCAGAATGGCCGAAGCCGGGTCGTCCAGCAGCGCCCGCACCGATGCGTTGAGCGTGCCGAACTGCGTGAGCAATTCGCGCATGTGCTGCGCGCCGCCGCCCGAGGCTGCCTGATAGGTCATACTGGTCATCCACTCCACCAGTCCGGCCTTGTAAAGCGCGCCCACGCCCATGAGCATGCAGCTCACGGTGCAGTTGCCGCCAATCCAGTTGTTGCCGCCCTTGCTCATCGCCGCATCGATGACGGGGCGGTTGACCGGGTCGAGAATGATGATGCAGTCGTCGCGCATGCGCAGGGTGGAGGCGGCGTCGATCCAATGCCCCTTCCAGCCGGAGGCGCGCAGCTTGTCGAACACCGCCGTGGTGTAGTCGCCGCCTTGCGCGGTGAGGATGATGTCGCAGCGGCGCAGTTGCTCCAGGTCATGCGCGTCCTGCAGGGTGGTTTCATTTTTCGCTTCCGCCGGGGCTTTGCCGCCCGCGTTGCTGGTGCTGAAAAACAGCGGTTCGATCAGGTCGAAATCGCCCTCTTCGCGCATGCGTTGCATCAGCACGGAACCCACCATGCCGCGCCATCCCACCAAACCCACCAAAGTCGTTGCCATCATCCGTTCCGTTATGTGTTGTCTTTCCAATGCTGCGCTCAACCCAGCGCGGTGACCACCGCGTCGCCCATTTGCGCGGTGCTGACTTTTTGCGTACCCGGTGCGTGAATGTCCGGTGTGCGCAAGCCCTGCGCGAGCGCCTTCTGCACGGCGGCCTCGATGCGGTCGGCCTGCTCCGGCAGTCCGAGCGAATGCCGCAGCATCATGGCCGCACTGAGAATGGTCGCCAGCGGATTGGCGATGCCCTGACCGGCGATGTCGGGTGCGCTGCCGTGGCTCGGCTCATACAAGCCCTGTCCCTTTTCGTTCAGCGACGCCGACGGCAGCATGCCGATGGAGCCGGTGAGCATCGACGCCTCGTCGCTGAGAATGTCGCCGAACATATTGCCGGTGACGATGACGTCGAATTTTTTCGGCGCCTTGACGAGCTGCATCGCAGCGTTGTCCACATACATATGGTCGAGCTGCACGTCCGAGTACTGCTGGCCGACTTCGGTGACGATATCTTTCCAGAACTGGAAGGTCTCCAGCACATTGGCCTTGTCCACGCTGGTCAGGCGCTTGTTGCGGCCCTGCGCCGCCTTGAACGCCACATGCGCAATGCGCTCGATTTCCGGGCGGCTGTAGCGCATGGTGTCGAAGGCTTCGGGCTGGCCGGCGAAGGCGCCGTCGGGCGCGGTGCGGCGCCCGCGCGGCTGGCCGAAGTAAATGTCGCCGGTCAGTTCGCGCACGATGAGAATGTCCAGGCCCGACACCACTTCGGGCTTCAGGCTGGAGGCATCGGCCAGCTCGGCGTACAGAATGGCTGGCCGCAGATTGGCGAACAGGCCGAGGTTTTTGCGCAAACCCAAAATGGCCTGTTCGGGGCGAAGATGCCGTTCCAGCGTGTCGTACTTCCAGTCGCCCACCGCGCCGAACAGCACCGCGTCGGCCGACTTGGCCAGGCTCAGGGTGGCCTCGGGCAACGGATGGCCGCTGGCGGCATAGGCCGCGCCGCCCACATCGGCAAATTCGAAGGTGAAGTCGAACCCGTCTTGCGCAATGCGCTGGAGCACCTTGACGGCTTCGGCAATGATTTCGGGCCCGATTCCGTCTCCGGGCAATACGGCAATTTTCATAAGTGGGAGCTTGCGTTACAGGATGCGGTTGTCGAGCCAGGGCATGCGCGCCAGGCGCTCGGCCTCATAGGCGCGGATCTCTTGCGCATGGCCGAGGGTGAGGCCGATGTCGTCGAGCCCGTTGATCAGGCAGTGCTTGCGGAAGTCACCCACCTCGAAAGCCAGCTCGCTGCCATCGGGCTTGACCACTACTTGCCGCGGCAGATCGATGGTGAGCGTGTAGCCGACGAAACCATAGAGTTCGTCGAACAGCCGGGCCACCTGCGCTTTCGACAACACAATCGGCAGCACGCCGTTCTTGAAGCAGTTGTTGTAGAAAATGTCGGCGTAGCTGCTGGCGATCAGGGCGCGAAAGCCGTATTGCTGCAATGCCCAGGGCGCATGTTCGCGGGACGAACCGCAACCGAAGTTGTCGCGCGTGAGCAGAATGCT
Source organism: Thiomonas sp. 13-64-67 (assembly GCF_002282795.1). Lineage (NCBI taxonomy): Bacteria > Pseudomonadati > Pseudomonadota > Betaproteobacteria > Burkholderiales > Thiomonas > Thiomonas sp. 13-64-67. Next base: position 17,749 of record NZ_NCKP01000005.1, on the reverse strand, counting down.
CGCCCCCGCATAGCGCGGCTGGTTGAGCGCGAAGTCGGGGTTGGGTTTGCGCGTGGCAGGGTCTTGCCCCGGTTCGCCGTGATCGAGATAACGCCACTCGTCAAACAGATTCGGGCCGAAGCCGCTGCGACGGATCGACTTCAGGAACTGCTTGGGAATGATGGCGTCGGTATCGACGTTGTCGCGATCCATTGGCGCGACCAGTCCCTTGTGGACGACGAATTTTTCCATGGTGTCTTTCCGCGTTGCCGCGGCGTTCGGGTGTTATTTCGACTTATCAGCCGCGTTGGTGATGGCCTGACCACCTGCCTTGAGGTCCTGGCCCACGCCAGCCACGGTATTGCAAGCGGTCAGGGAAAGCAGCGTGGCGGCAAGCAAAAGAATGGACAGCAGAGGTTTCATTTCAATCTCCTGAAAAACCCCTGCCGACCTTCGAAATTGCGATTGGAGGTGGAGGCGCAGCGCTCGCCCGGCTCCAGGCGGTCGGCGTTCATCGCCAGACACATGGAGCAGCCGGGTTCGCGCCATTCGAAACCGGCGGCCTTGAAAATCTTGTCCAGCCCTTCGGCTTCGGCCTGCGCCTTCACCAACCCCGAGCCCGGCACCACTAGCGCCTGCCGCACATTCGCGGCGATATGCCGGCCGGCCAGCACCTGCGCCGCATCGCGCAGGTCTTCGATGCGCGAATTGGTGCAGGAGCCGATGAACACCTTGTCGATGCGGATATCGGCAATCGCCTTGTTCGGCTCCAGGCCCATATAGGTCAGCGCGCGTTCCATCGCCGAGCGCTTGTTGGCATCTTTTTCTTTGTCGGGATCGGGCACGCGGGCGTCGATCGGCAGCACCATTTCGGGCGAAGTGCCCCAGGTGACTTGCGGCACGAGTTCGCGGGCGTCGAGCGTGACCACGCGGTCGAACTTCGCGTCGGCGTCGGAACGCAGGCCGCGCCAATACTGCACTGCCATGTCCCAGGCCACGCCGGTGGGCGCGAAGGGACGGCCGCGCACATAGTTGATCGTCGTGTCGTCCACGGCCACCAGCCCGGCGCGGGCGCCGGCTTCGATGGCCATATTGCACAAGGTCATGCGGCCTTCCATGCTGAGCGCGGCGATGGTGCTGCCGCCGAACTCGATGGTGTAGCCGGTGCCCCCGGCAGTGCCGATCTTGCCGATGACGGCCAGCGCGATGTCTTTGGCGCGGCAGCCCACGGGCAGCGGCCCATCCACGCGCACCAGCATGTTCTTCATCTTGGGTGCGAGCAGGGTTTGCGTGGCCAGCACATGCTCGACTTCACTGGTGCCGATGCCGAAGGCCAGCGCGCCGAACGCGCCATGGGTGCTGGTGTGCGAATCGCCGCAAACCACGGTCATGCCGGGCAGGGTGGCGCCCTGCTCCGGGCCGATGACATGCACGATGCCCTGGCGGCGGTCGTTCATGCGGAACTCGGTGATGCCATTGGCGGCGCAGTTGGCGTCGAGCGTATCAACCTGCAGCTTTGATATCGGATCGGCGATGCCTTCGGCGCGGTCGGTCGTGGGCACGTTGTGATCGGCCACTGCCAGATTCGCGCTCACCCGCCAGACCTTGCGACCCGCGAGTTGCAGCCCTTCAAAGGCCTGCGGGCTGGTGACTTCATGCACCAGATGGCGGTCGATGTAAAGCAGCGCGGTGCCATCTTCTTCGGTGCGCACCACATGCTCATCCCACAATTTGTCGTACAGCGTTCGGCCCATCGGCATCTCCTGCGTCTTGTTCGCGGTGCGCGCAAGACTTGTCATGAAAGGTTGATTTTAGTTGGCGCGCTTCACGCCGTGCTCGGCTGAGTTTGCAGCCATGCCACGGACAGATCGAACGATCCATCGGGCTGAACGCACATCGCCTCGCGCGCCTCCTGAGGCGCCTGCGCCCACACGTCGCGAATGGCCTGCACGCGCAGCTCCGGGGTGCGCATGCGCGCCACCCACGAGGCGAATTCCATAGTCAGACTCCAGCCCTCCATACTCGGCGCGGCAAAGCCCGCCCGCTGCAGCAGGGCGCTCCATTCGGAAACGCGGTAATCGCGCACATGCGAGGCGTCGCGCAAGATCTCCACCGTCTGCAGCAGGGTGTCGCACAGCGGCGACTCCAGGGCCACAACGTCGATGATGACCAGCGTTCCCTGCGGCTTGATGACCCGACGCATTTCGCGCAATGCGGCAGGCACATCAGGCCAGTGGTGCGCGGAAAAGCGGGTGACCACCAAATCGAAGCTGGCATCGGCGAAGGGCAGTTTGTCGGCCGGGCCCTGGCTAGTCTGCAGATCGTGCAGGCCGCGAGTTGCCGCCTCTTGCGCCACGATGGCGAGCATCGCGGGCGACAGGTCCAAGGCGGTAACCTGCGCGCCCGCGGCCGCCAGGGCGAAGCTGGCGTGTCCGGCCCCGCAACCGAGGTCGAGCGCCCGGCAGGGGCGCTCTTTCTGCACCATCGCAGCTAGACGCTGCAGATCGTGCCCCTGCGCATGAACGGCGCTGGTGAGGTAGGCGGCGGCGCTAACGCCGAACTGATGCGCGGCCAAAGCGGGCTGTTTCAAGAGGGCGCTCCAAGACGATGCAAAGACGACGGAGCAAAAGATAGCCCAGCATTTTTCCTGGTACAAGATGACAAAACATCCTGGTATAAAAACCTACCAGCCTGGGAACCTACCGTCGTCCTCACCTTCGCCTTCATCTTCTTGAAAGACCATGTCGCTGCCGTCATCCTCCATGCCCTCCGATCCGCACCAGGGCAGTCGCCTTCTGGGCGAGTTCATCCGTCTGCACCGCAACCGTCTGTCGCCTGCCGCAGCGGGCTTGCCTGCGACGGGACGGCGACGAGCGCCCGGACTGCGCCGCGAAGAGCTTGCCTCGCTCTGCGGCGTCAGCGCCACCTGGATCACCTGGCTGGAACAGGGACGACCGGTCGCGCCCTCGCCCAAGACGCTGGAGCGTGTGGCGCACGCACTGCAACTGACCCCTGCGGAGCGCGCCTATCTGTTCGAGCTGGCGCAGCGGCGCGACCCGAGCGAACCCGCGACACCGACAGAAGCGGTCGATGCCGTTCTGCGCAGCGTGCATGCCATAGTCCATCCCGCCTATGTGCTCAACCAGCGATGGGACGTGGTGGCGGGCAACGCTCAGGCGCAGGATCTGTTTCTCGGCTGGCAGACCTCCCCCGCCACACCACACACCGAACCAGCCACTGAGGAGCCGCCCAACCTGTTGCGCTTTCTGTTTTTCAACCCGCAGGCGCGCGGGCTGATCGAAAATTGGCCGCTACGTTCGCAGCGGCTTGTGGCGGAATTCCGGGCGGACTGCGGCGGGCGCCTGCACACCTCGCCCTTGCGCGCCTTGATCGATGAACTGAGCGCGCTCAGCCCCGAGTTTGACGCGTTCTGGAAACTCAATGATGTGCAGGAGCGCGAAGGCGGCGAAAGGGGCTTTGTCCATCCCCGGCACGGCCGCCTGGTGTATGAACAACTCACCCTGCGGGCGGCGCTGCACCCGGAGTACAAACTGGTGATGCTGCTCCCGGTCGCGACACCGGAATAAACAAATCTTCGAGCGAAAAAAGACCGCGCGCAGCGCGGTCTTTACAGGCAATGGATGAATGCAGACCGATCAGCCGCGCTCCCCGATGGGTTTGACATCGCGGCGCACCGACCCGGTGAACAGTTGGCGCGGACGGCCGATCTTGTACTCGGGATCGGTGAGCATTTCGTTGAGCTGCGCGATCCAGCCCACGGTGCGCGCCAGCGCGAAGTTGGCGGTAAACAGCGACACCGGCACGCCGATGGCCTTTTGCACGATGCCCGAATAGAAATCGACGTTGGGATAGAGCTTGCGCTGGATGAAGTAGTCGTCTTCCAGCGCGATTTTTTCCAGCGTCATCGCCAACTTGAACAGCGGGTCGTTGTGCAGGCCCAGGGCGTCGAGCACTTCGTGGCAGGTCTCGCGCATGAGCTTGGCGCGCGGGTCGTAGTTCTTGTAAACGCGGTGGCCGAAGCCCATCAGCCGCACCGAGGAGTTCTTGTCTTTGACTTCGCTAATGAACTCGCCGATCTTCGCCACGCCGCCCTTGGCCTGGATGTCGTCGAGCATGTTCAGACAGGCTTCGTTGGCGCCGCCATGCGCCGGGCCCCACAGGCAGGCCACGCCGGCCGCGATGGCCGCGAAGGGGTTGGTGCCGCTGGAGGCGCACAGCCGCACCGTCGAGGTGGACGCGTTCTGTTCGTGGTCAGCATGGAGGATGAAAATGCGGTCGAGCGCGCGCTCGATCACCGGGTTGGGCACGTAATCCTCGCAGGGCGTGGCCCACATCATGCGCATGAAGTTGGCCGCATAACTCAGGTCGTTGCGCGGGTACATATAGGGCTGGCCTTGGTTGTACTTGTAGGCCATGGCCACCAGCGTGGGCATTTTGGCGATGAGGCGGATGGCCGAAATGTCGCGCTGCTCGGGATCGTTGACGTTGATCGAATCGGGATAGAACGCCGACATGGCGCCCACCAGCCCGGTGAGCACCGCCATCGGATGGGCGTCACGGCGGAATCCGCGCAGAAAGAACTGCATCTGCTCGTGCACCATGGTGTGCTGGGTCACGCGATCGGAGAAGGCCTTTTTCTGTTCGGCGTTGGGCAGCTCCCCGTAGAGGATGAGGTAGCAAGTCTCCATGTAATCGCACTGCACCGCGATCTGGTCGATGGGATAGCCGCGGTAGAGCAGCTCGCCCTTGTCGCCGTCGATATAGGTGATGGCCGAGCTGCACGAGGCGGTGGACAGAAAGCCCGGGTCGTAAGTGAATTTGCCGGTCTGGCCGTAGAGCTTGCGGATGTCGATCACGTCCGGGCCGATGGTGCCTTTGTAAATCGGCAGGTCGACGCTCGGTGCTCCGTCGCTGAACGAGAGCGTGGCTTTATCGCTTGAAGGGGTCATTTTGAAATCTCCGGGGACTGTGTAATGAGGCTCCCGGAGGCAGACCCCGGGGACGGAATGACGCAAGCCCGTACTTGCGGGCTCACAAGCGCTGCAAAGTGTCAAGCAAGCCCCGGATCTGCGGTGTATCCAGTTCTTCCGGGAGCGGGGTTTTACGCATGAAAAGATCTAAAAGCGTGTTGTCGTCCAGTGCGAGCAGGGCGCCCAGCGCCGCCACCTCTTCGCTGCTGAGCGGCGTTTCGCGTTGGGCAAAGTAGCGCTGCAGAATCAGATCGTTCTCCAGCATGCCGCGCCGCGCGCGCCAGCGCAGCCGGGACAGGTCGGCGGCGTCGGCAGGGGCGTTCGCGTGCAGCATGGCAGGCTCAGACGGCGCGGCGCACCATCATTTCCTTGATCTTGCTGATGGCCAGCGTGGGATTGAGCTCTTTCGGGCACACGTCCACGCAGTTCATGATGGTGTGGCAGCGGAACAGGCGGTAAGGGTCTTCGAGATTGTCGAGGCGCTCGCCGGTGGCTTCGTCGCGGCTGTCGGCGATGAATCGATAGGCCTGCAAAAGCCCTGCGGGGCCGACGAATTTGTCGGGATTCCACCAGAAACTCGGGCAACTGGTGCTGCAACTCGCGCACAGAATGCACTCGTAAAGACCGTTGAGCTCTTCGCGTTCGGCCGGGCTTTGCAGACGCTCTTTTTCCGGCGGCGGCGTGTTGTTGACCAGATAGGGCTTGATCGAGTGGTACTGGTTGAAGAACTGGGTCATGTCCACGATCAGGTCGCGGATGACAGGCAGGCCCGGCAAGGGCTTGAGCACCACCGGCTCCTTGAGGGTGAGCAGATTGGTGATGCAGGCCAGGCCGTTTTTGCCGTTGATGTTCATCGCATCCGACCCGCACACCCCTTCGCGGCAGGAACGGCGGATGGACAGCGAATCGTCGAGTTCCCACTTGATGCGCTGGATGGCGTCGAGCAGCATCTTGTCGGTGTGCTGCAACGTCACCTCATAGTCCTGCATGTAGGGCTTGGCGTCTTTATCCGGGTCGTAGCGGTAGATCGAAAACTTCATCTTGCGCGTGTCGTTCATATGCGCTCCTCATGCCTGCCGTGCGCAGGCTGTTGATCCATCAGAAAGTGCGTGCCTTGGGCTTGAAGGACTCGACGGTCAGCGGCTTGAGCTTCACCGGCTTGTAGCTCAGGCGGCTGCCCTCGCGCCACCACAGGGTGTGCTTGAGCCAGTCCTGGTCATCGCGTTCGGTGTGATCGTTGTGATAGTGCGCGCCTCGGCTTTCCTGGCGGGCTTCGGCCGAGACCATGGTGGCCTTGGCGACTTCGATCAGGTTGTCGACTTCCAGCGCCTCGATGCGCGCGGTGTTGAATACCTTGGATTTGTCTTTGAGGTGGATGCGGTCAACCTGCCCCGCGATATCGGCAATCGCCTGCACGCCCTCGGCCATGAGCTTTGCGTTGCGGAACACGCCGCAATGCGTCTGCATCGCCGCGCGGATGGCGTCGGCCACCACATGGCTGCCGTCCCCGCTCTTGGAGGCGTCGAGCTGGGCCAGGCGCGCCAATGAGCGGTCTGCGGCGTCTTTGGGCAGGGGTTTGTGGCTGCGCTGATGAATGCCGCTGTTCACGATATGGTTGCCCGCCGAGCGGCCGAATACCAGCAGGTCGAGCAGCGAGTTGGTGCCCAGGCGGTTGGCGCCGTGCACGCTCACGCAAGAGCATTCGCCGATGGCGTAGAGCCCGCCCACCACGGCCGCAGGATCGTCGCCCTGCGGCATGACCACCTGGCTGTGGATGTTCGCCGGAATGCCGCCCATCTGATAGTGAATGGTCGGCACCACCGGAATGGGCTCCTTGATCGGATCGACGTTGGCGAAGCGGATGGCGATTTCGCGGATGGAGGGCAGCCGCTTCATGATGGTTTCGGCGCCCAGGTGATCGAGCTTGAGCAGCACATGATCCTTGCGCGGCCCGGCGCCACGACCTTCCTTAATCTCCTGGTCCATCGAGCGCGAGACAAAGTCGCGCGGCGCCAGGTCTTTGTAGGTCGGGGCGTAACGCTCCATGAAGCGCTCGCCGTTGGCGTTGAGCAGAATGCCGCCCTCGCCGCGCACGCCCTCGGTGATCAGCACGCCCGCACCCGCCACGCCGGTGGGGTGGAACTGCCAGAACTCCATGTCCTGCAGCGGCAGCCCGGCACGCGCGGCCATGCCCAGGCCATCACCCGTGTTGATGAAAGCGTTGGTCGAAGCGGCAAAGATGCGCCCTGCCCCGCCAGTGGCCAGCACCGTGGCCTTGCCCTCGAAAACCGTCACGTCGCCGGTTTCCATCTCCAGCGCGACCACGCCGAGCACGTCGCCTTCGGCATCGCGAATCAGATCGAGCGCCATCCACTCCACGAAGAAATGGGTGCGGGCCTCTACGTTTTGCTGATAGAGCGTATGCAGCATGGCATGGCCGGTGCGGTCCGCCGCGGCGCAGGCGCGTTGCACCGCCTTTTCGCCGAAGTTGGCGGTATGGCCGCCGAACGGTCGCTGGTAAATGGTGCCGTCGGGGTTGCGGTCGAAGGGCATGCCGAAATGTTCGAGTTCGTACACCGCGCTGTTGGCCTCGCGGCACATGAACTCGATGGCGTCCTGGTCACCCAGATAGTCCGACCCTTTGACGGTATCGAACATATGCCAGTACCAGTCGTCTTCACTCATATTGCCCAGCGCAGCGGAGACCCCACCTTGCGCCGCCACCGTGTGCGAGCGGGTGGGAAACACCTTGGAGAGCACCGCCACGTCCAGCCCGGCACGCGTGAGCTGCAGCGCGCAGCGCAACCCGGAGCCGCCCGCACCCACCACCACCACATCGAATTTTCGGTTACTGACCTGCATTTACGCTCTCCACAACACTTGCAGGGCCCAGCCCGCGCAAGCCAATAGCCACAAAATGGTGCCGATCTGCAGCAGCAGTCGCACGCCGACCGGTTTGACGTAATCCATCCAGATGTCGCGCATGCCCACCCAGACGTGGTAGATCAGCGCCAGCACCGTCACGAAGGTCAGCAGCTTCATCCACTGCTGGGCGAACAAATCGTGCCAGCGCTCGTAGCTCAGCGGGCCGGGCGCGAGAAAATACACCAGCAACACCAGGGTGAACACTGCGATGACGGCGGCGGTGACGCGCTGCGCCATCCAGTCGCGCAGGCCGTAGTGCGCGCCGACGACCAGGCGCTTGTTTCCAATCTTGTCGGCAGCCATGTCAGTACACCCCCAGCAGCTTGAGGCCGAACAGCGCGGTGAGACCGAGCGACACCGCAAAAGTGATGAGGGCCAGTTGCAGGCCCTGCGCCTTGCTCACGGCATGAAACGCATCCATCCACAAATGCCGCACCCCGGCCACGAGGTGATGCATTAGCGCCCAGAACAATCCGAGCAGAATGAGCTTGACGAACCAGTGCGAAAGAAATTGCGTGATGGCCGCATGACTGTCGGCGCTGCGCAGACTGTCGTCGAAAGCCCAGAGCACCAGTGGCAGCGCCAGGAACATCACCGCGCCGCTGATACGGTGCAAGATGGACACCAGGCCCGCCAGCGGCAGGCGGTAGCCCACGATCTGGCTGATGTGGATGTTGCGGTAAACCGGCCGGGCCGGTGGCGAAGCAGGTTTTGTCATGACACTGTCCTCGTTGTGATCGGTTGTTATCGCAGGTTTCCGGATCGGCACATCAACCCGGCAAGAGGTAGATGCATGAACGAAAGCTGCTTTTTGTTTTGAAGTCTATTGCATCGCAGCAAAACAGCCGGACGGCTGGGCTGGCAACTGCGATGCTTTCGGGGTCACTAATTCAACTCATTGCGATAGTGATGATGCCTCGTGTTGTACAGCCCGCGGCGGTATTCCGCAGGCAGTTCACCATAACTGAATGACAGCCGTTCGACGAGTAGCAGGGCTTCGGCCTCGCGCACCCGCAGAAGCTGCGCCTCCTGCGCGCTGGCATTCACCGCACGCAGCTTTTCTTCCGCCCGCACCATGCGGGTGGAAAACTCGGACTCGAACAAAGCGTAAAGCGGGCCGCGGTAACTTTCCAGCCGCTCCGCGGTCAGTCCGCGAAACGCCGGGCCGGGCAGGTAAATATCTTCGTACACCACAGGCTCGCCCGCCAGCAGCAGCAAGCGGCGAATCTGCGTCACGCTCTCGCCGACCTTGATGCCCAGGGTGCGCGCCACCTCTTGAGAGGCGCGAGAGCGCTTGCATTCCAAAAATTGCCGCTCCATGGGCTGCGGCACAGGGCGCGCGCCATCGGCTGCTGCATCGGGCACGATGCGCAGGAAGCGGAATTTCACCCGCTCTTCATGGTGCGTGGAAACAAACGTGCCGCGACCTTGACGTCGCAGCAGCAGACCTTCGGCCGCGAGTTCATCCACCGCCTTGCGCACGGTGCCCTGGCTGACGCCGAAGCGCCGCGCCAGATCGGCTTCGCTGGGGATGAGTTCTCCCGGCTTCCAGTCCCCCTGTTGCAGGCTGCGCGTAATCAGACCCTTGATCTGCCGATACAACGGGCTGAAACTCGGGTTGGACGCCAATTTGGATGCCGATTCGGACACATGGGCGGCCTGCAACTCGGGCGCTGGAGCGGGGGCGGGGCGGGAAGCCATCATGTCGTGCATTGCAGCATAGGCCGCCCCGCCTTGTCCAGCTTTTGATAAAAAACATCTTATATAAGATAGAAGAGTGATTGACGCCCGAACGACCTCGGCCTACACTTCTTTCGCATACTGCGGCGCACAAAGAGCCGCAAAGAATCACTACCCTGAGCTGTCCCGCTGTGTTGTTCTGCTGAGTTGTTCTATTCACGCAGGGCGCCTGCTCCATCAACCCCTACCGACCAGGAGTTTCCCCATGTCCAAAGCCCCCGTACGCGTGACTGTCAGCGGAGCCGCTGGCCAAATCGGCTATGCCCTGCTGTTTCGCATCGCCTCTGGCCAAATGCTGGGCACCGACCAGCCGGTGATTCTGCAACTCCTGGAAATTCCCGACGAAAAGGCCCAGAAGGCGCTGGGCGGGGTGATGATGGAACTTGAAGATTGCGCCTTTCCGCTGCTGGCTGGCATGAGCGCGCACGGCGACCCCATGACCGCCTTCAAGGATGTGGACTATGCCCTGCTGGTGGGCGCCCGCCCGCGCGGCCCCGGCATGGAGCGGCGCGACCTGCTGTCGGCCAATGCGCAGATCTTCACGGCGCAGGGCAAGGCGCTCAACGCCGTGGCCAAGCGCACGGTCAAGACGCTGGTGGTGGGCAATCCGGCCAACACCAATGCCTATATCGCGATGAAATCCGCGCCTGATCTGCCGGCAAAAAATTTCACCGCCATGCTGCGCCTGGATCACAACCGAGCACTGAGCCAACTCGCCGCCAAAACCGGCAAGGCAGTGGCTGATCTGGAAAAAGTCTGCGTCTGGGGCAATCACTCCCCGACCATGTACGCCGATTACCGCTTCGCCACCGTCGGCGGCCAGTCGGTGAAAGACATGATCCATGACGACGCCTGGAACCGCGACGTGTTCCTGCCCACCGTCGGCAAGCGCGGCGCGGCCATCATCGAAGCACGCGGCCTGAGTTCCGCCGCGTCCGCCGCCAACGCCGCCATCGACCACATGCACGACTGGGCGCTGGGTACCAACGGCAAGTGGGTCAGCATGGGCATTCCGTCGGACGGGTCTTACGGCATTCCCGAGCAGACGATGTTCGGCTTCCCGGTCACCTGCGCGGGCGGCGAATACCAACTGGTGCGCGATCTGCCCATCGACGCGTTCTCGCAGGAGCGCATCAACAAAACCCTGGCCGAACTCGAAGAAGAGAAGGCCGGCGTGCAGCATCTGCTCTGAACGGCCATGACGACCCACACTGCAGGCGAGCGCTTCCGCCTCGCACTACAACAGGAAAGCCCGCTGCAGATCGTGGGCGCGATCAACGCCAACCACGCCTTGCTGGCCCAGCGGGCGGGCTTCAAGGCCATCTACCTCTCGGGCGGCGGCGTGGCGGCCGGCTCGCTGGGCATGCCCGATCTGGGCATCAACACGCTGGACGACGTGCTCACCGACGTGCGCCGCATCACCGATGTCTGCGACCTGCCCTTGCTGGTTGACGTGGACACCGGCTTCGGTCCCAGCGCCTTCAACATTGCGCGTACCGTCAAAAGCCTCATCAAATTCGGTGCCGCTGCGCTGCATATCGAAGACCAGGTGGGCGCCAAGCGTTGCGGCCACCGGCCCGGCAAAGAAATCGTCAGCAGCGGCGAAATGGTCGATCGCATCAAGGCTGCGGTGGACGCCCGTACCGATCCCGACTTCTACCTCATCGCCCGCACCGACGCCATCGCCGTCGAGGGACTCGACGCGGCCATAGCCCGTGCCCGCGCCTGCGCAGAAGCCGGGGCCGACGCCATCTTCGCCGAAGCCGCTCTCGATCTCGACACCTACCGCAAGTTCGGCGCTGCCGTCGGCGTGCCGCTGTTGGCGAATATCACCGAATTCGGCGCCACGCCGCTGTTCACCGTGGAAGAGTTGCGCAGCGCCGGTGTGGCCATGGCGCTATACCCGCTCTCAGCGTTTCGCGCCATGAACAAGGCCGCGCAGACCGTGTATGAAACCCTGCGACGCGAAGGCACGCAAAAGGCCGTGGTGCCACTGATGCAGACCCGCGCCGAGTTGTACGAGAGCATCGGCTATCACGCCTACGAGCAGCGGCTCGACGCCATTTTTTCCGGCAAGCCCCAATCCTGAAGCTTTCGTGATCCGATTCGCAAACTGCAAACTGAATTGAATACCGAGGAGACAAACCCATGAGCGATGACGCAGCCCCCGCTGGCATGACCTTCAAGCCGAAAAAATCGGTGGCGCTTTCCGGGGTGACCGCAGGCAACACGGCCCTGTGCACCGTCGGACGCACCGGCAACGATCTGCACTACCGCGGCTACGACATTCTCGATCTGGCCGAGGCTTGCGAATTCGAAGAGATCTCCCACCTGCTGGTACACGGCAAACTGCCCAACACCGCCGAACTCGCGGCCTACAAGACCAAGCTGCGCCATCTGCGCGGCCTGCCCGCCGCGGTGAAAGCCGCGCTGGAGCAACTGCCGCCTTCGGCCCACCCGATGGACGTGCTGCGCACTGGCGTCTCCGTGCTGGGCTGCCTCATGCCCGAGAAAGACGATCACAACGTCGCCGGCGCCCGCGACATTGCCGACAAGCTCATGGCCTGCCAGGGTTCGATGCTGCTGTATTGGTGGCATTACGCTGCCAACGGCCGTCGCATCGAAGTCGAGACCGATGACGATTCCATCGGCGGCCACTTCCTGCATCTGCTGCACGGCCACAAGCCCAGCGCCTTGTGGGAACGGGCGATGCACACCTCGCTCATCCTCTACGCCGAGCATGAGTTCAACGCCTCCACCTTCACCGCCCGCGTCATCGCCGGAACCGGCAGCGACCTGTTCAGCGCCATCGCCGGGGCCATCGGCGCCCTGCGCGGCCCCAAGCATGGCGGTGCCAACGAAGCGGCGCTCGACATTCAGCGGCGCTACGCCAGCCCCGATGAAGCCGAGGCCGACATCCGCAGCAGGGTCGCCAACAAGGAAGTGGTCATCGGCTTCGGCCATCCGGTCTACACCATCGCCGACCCGCGCAACAAGGTCATCAAGGAAGTCGCCCGCCGGCTTTCAGCCGATCAGAAAAACATGCACCTGTTCAACGTGGCCGAGCGTCTGGAGGCGGTGATGTGGGACGTGAAAAAAATGTTCCCCAATCTCGACTGGTTCAGCGCCGTGAGCTACAGCCTCATGGGCGTGCCCACCGCCATGTTCACCCCGCTGTTCGTGATTTCGCGCACCAGCGGCTGGAGTGCGCATGTGGTGGAACAGCGACAGGACAACAAGATCATTCGACCCAGCGCGAATTACACTGGCCCGGAAAATTTGCAGTTCGTGCCGCTCGCACAGCGTCCTTGACTCGTCCCGCGCACTTCTCGCCATGCCCACGCGCCCGGCTTGTCGCTCGCCTCGTCCTGGAGCGGTTTTTTCCCGTGTTCCAGTTCGTGGAGTGTTCAAGATGAAACGTCAGTTCTTTTTCCTGTCCGGAGTGGTCGGTCTGTCCTGCGCGCTTGCGCTGCCTGCTCATGCGCAAACGCAGGCCAGCAAGGAAAAAACGGCAGATGCCGCAACCGCAGCGACTCACGGCGCCACCAAGGCCGAGCCGACGGTGGTGGCAAGCGCCGACACCGCCACCCCGGCCCTGCTGACCAGCAATGCCCCCGGCGCCCGCGTACCCGGCACGGAAAACGGCTTTCCCGATGTAAACCCGGTGTTCGCACTCAAGGCCGGTCGCATGGTGTGTGGCAGCCGCCGCCTGCCGATGGACGTCAAGATCGAAGGCGCCAACGACCAGGCCGTGCTGCTGACCTGGAATCGGAAAAGCTACATCCTCAAGCGCAAGCCCACCTCCACTGGCGCTTACCACTTCGACGATGCCAAGGCTGGCTTCGTCCTCATTCAGATCCCGACCAAGAGCATGCTGTTCGACAAAAAGAACATGACGCGACTGGCCGACGACTGCGTTCCCTCGCCCTGACGGGCTCTCCCTTACCCACGATCCATGTCCTCAGCGATTTCCAACGTCCGCCCCGCCCCCGACCAAGTTCTGGCTGACATAGCCGACTACGTCCTCAAAACCGATCTGCAAAGCGCACTGGCTTATTCCACGGCGCGAAACTGTCTGATCGACACCCTGGGCTGCGGACTGGAAGCGCTGGAATACCCGGCCTGCACCAAGCTGCTCGGCCCCATCGTGCCCGGTACCGTGGTGCCGCATGGCGCCAAGGTGCCCGGCACCCAGTTCCAGCTCGACCCGGTGCAGGCCGCGTTCAATATCGGCGCGATGATCCGCTGGCTGGACTTCAACGACACCTGGCTGGCGGCCGAATGGGGCCACCCGTCCGACAATCTGGGCGGCATCCTGGCTGTGGCCGACTGGCTCAGCCGCAACGCCGTAGCCGCGGGCAAGCCGCCGCTGACCATGCGCGACGTGCTCACCGCCATGATCCAGGCGCATGAAATCCAGGGCGTGATCGCGCTGGAAAACAGCTTCAACAAGGTCGGCCTCGATCATGTGGTGCTGGTCAAAGTGGCCACCACCGCCGTGGTTGCGCGCATGCTGGGTCTGTCGCGTGACGAAATCATCAACGCCGTGTCGCTGGCCTGGGTGGACGGGCAGAGCCTGCGCACCTACCGCCACGCGCCCAACACCGGCAGCCGCAAGAGCTGGGCCGCCGGCGACGCCACCAGCCGCGGCGTGCGTCTGGCGCTCATCGCCAAGACCGGCGAAATGGGCTACCCCAGCGTGCTCACCGCCAAGACCTGGGGCTTTTACGACGTGAGCTTCGGCGGCCAGCCGTTCAAGTTCCAGCGCCCCTATGGCAGCTATGTGATGGAAAACGTGCTGTTCAAGATCAGCTTCCCGGCCGAGTTCCACAGCCAGACCGCGGTGGAGGCGGCCATGACGCTGCACCAGCAACTTCGCGCTGCGGGCAAGAGCACCGAGGACATCGCCAGCATCGTCATCCGCACGCATGAGGCCTGTATCCGCATCATCGACAAGAAGGGCCCGCTGAACAACCCGGCCGACCGCGACCATTGCATTCAATACATGGTGGCGGTGCCGCTGCTGTTCGGCCGCCTCACTGCGGGCGATTACGAAGACACGGTCGCCGCCGACCCGCGCATCGATGCCCTGCGCGAAAAAATCGTCTGCGTCGAAGACCCGCAATACACCCGCGACTACCACGACCCGGAAAAGCGCTCCATCGCCAATGCCCTGACCGTGACCCTCAAAGACGGCTCGGTGCTGCCCGAGGTGGCCGTGGAATATCCCATCGGCCACAAGCGCCGACGCGCCGACGGCATCCCTCTGCTCGAAGCCAAGTTCCGCACCAACCTGGCACGGCGCTTTCCGGGCAAACAACAAAAAACCATTCTCGACGTGTCGCTGGATCAGAACTTGCTCGAATCCATGCCTGTGCACGACTACGTTGATCTGTACGTCATCTGACCTCGGAGACCTCCATGCCCACCAAACTCGCCAGCGCCGCGCCCGCCCACGCCTACGCCAAAACGCGCAAGACCTTCAAGACCGCTTCGGGCAAGTCCGCATCGTTCTATTCCCTGCCGCAACTCGCCAAAGAACTGGGCACGGATCTGTCGCGCCTGCCGGTGTCCATCCGCATCGTGCTGGAGTCGGTGCTGCGCAACTGCGACGGCAAAAAAGTCAGCGCCGAGCATGTCAAGCAGATCGCCGGGTGGAAGCCCAATGCAGCTCGCACCGATGAAATTCCTTTCGTCGTCGCCCGCGTGGTGCTGCAAGACTTCACCGGCGTGCCGCTGCTGGTCGATCTGGCCGCGATGCGCAACGCCGCCGCGCAACAACACAAAAACCCCAAGTCCATCGAACCGCTGGTGCCAGTCGATCTGGTGGTCGATCACTCGGTCATGGTGGACAACTACGGCACCAAAAAGGCGCTCGACCTGAACATGCAGATCGAGTTCCAGCGCAACCGCGAGCGCTACCAGTTCATGAAGTGGGGCATGCAGGCCTTCGACACCTTTGGCGTCGTGCCTCCGGGCTTCGGCATCGTGCACCAGGTCAACCTCGAATACCTCGCCCGCGGTGTGCATCAAACCAAGGACGGCGTCGCCTATCCCGACACCCTGGTGGGCACCGACAGCCACACCACCATGATCAACGGTATCGGCGTGGTGGCCTGGGGCGTGGGCGGCATCGAGGCCGAAGCCGCCATGCTCGGTCAGCCGGTTTACTTCCTCACCCCCGACGTGGTGGGCGTGGAACTCAAGGGCCAGCTGCGCGGCGGCGTCACCGCCACGGATCTGGTGCTCACCCTCACCGAAATGCTGCGCAAGGCCAAGGTGGTCGGCAAGTTCGTCGAGTTCTTCGGCGAAGGCACGGCCAGCCTGTCGGTCACCGACCGCGCCACCATCGGCAATATGGCGCCGGAATACGGTGCGACCATGGGCTTTTTCCCGGTGGACGATAAGACCCTCGACTACTTCAAGGGCACCGGCCGAACCAAAAGCGAAATCGAGCTGTTCGAGGCCTATTTCAAGGCGCAGAAGCTGTTCGGCGTGCCCAAGGCCGGGCAGATCGATTACTCGCAGACCCTCACCCTCGATCTCGGTACGGTCGAGCCCTCGCTGGCCGGCCCCAAACGGCCGCAAGACCGCATTGCGCTGAGCGAAGTCAGCCACCAGTTCGACAAACTGTTTTCGGCACCGGTGGCCGACAACGGCTTCAACCAGCCTGCAGACCGCCTGAGCCGCACCTTCAAAACCAGTGAAGGCATCGACATCGCCGATGGCGACGTGCTCATCGCCGCCATTACCTCCTGCACCAACACCTCCAACCCCAGCGTGCTGCTGGCCGCCGGGCTACTCGCCAAAAAGGCCGTCGAAGCCGGGTTGAAGGTGAAAAAACACGTCAAAACCTCACTGGCCCCTGGCTCGCGCGTGGTGACGGAATATCTGGAAAAAGCCGGCCTGCTGCCCTACCTCGAAAAGCTGGGCTTCTACCTTGCGGGCTACGGCTGCACCACCTGCATCGGCAATGCCGGGCCGCTGGCGCCCGACATCGAGTCCACCATCACCGCCAATAATCTGGTGTGTACCGCCGTGCTGTCGGGCAACCGCAACTTCGAAGCGCGCATCCATCCCAATATCAAGGGCAACTTCCTCGCCAGCCCGCCGCTGGTGGTGGCCTATGCCATTGCCGGCACGGTGCGCCGCGACCTGATGACCGAACCCGTGGGCTATGGCAAGGGCGGCAAGCCGGTCTATCTGGGCGACATCTGGCCGAGCAGCGAAGAAATCGACAAGCTGATGAAGTTCGCCATGAACCCCAAGGTGTTCCGCGAGAACTACGCGCAGGTCGCCACGCAGCCGGGCAAGCTGTGGAAGAAGATCGAAGGCGTCAAGGGGCAGGTGTACGACTGGCCCAAGAGCACCTACATCGCCGAGCCGCCGTTCTTCGCCGGGTTCGGCATGCAGCCTGCGGCCACATCGCTGCAGGTGCAGGGCGCACGCGCGCTGGCGCTGTTCGGCGACTCGGTGACGACCGATCACATTTCGCCCGCAGGCCCGATCAAGGAAACCTCGCCCGCCGGGCAATGGCTGCAGGCCAACGGGGTGCTCAAGGCCGACTTCAACTCCTACGGCTCGCGCCGCGGCAACCACGAGGTGATGATGCGCGGCACCTTCGCCAATGTGCGCATCAAGAACCTGATGATTCCGGCCGGGGCCGACGGCTCGCGTGAAGAAGGCGGCGTGACCCTGTTCCAGCCGTCTGGCAAGAAGATGTTCATCTTTGATGCCGCGATGCAGTACATCGCCGAAGGCACGCCCACGGTCATCTTCGCTGGCGAGGAATACGGCACGGGTTCCAGCCGCGACTGGGCGGCCAAGGGCACGCAGCTTCTGGGCGTGAAGGCTGTGGTGGCGCGCAGTTTCGAGCGCATCCACCGCTCCAATCTGGTGGGCATGGGCGTGTTGCCGCTGCAGTTCCTCGGCAATGATTCGTGGGAGTCATTGGGCATCAAGGGCGACGAGACCTTCGCCATCGATCTGGGCGATACCCTGCGGCCGCAACAGGACGCGCTGCTGACCATCACCCGGGCGGACGGCAGCAAGCAGCAGGTCAAGCTCAAGCTGCGCATCGACACGCCGATCGAGGTCGATTACTACCGCAACGG
>NZ_NCKP01000038.1:0-28357 GCF_002282795.1 Thiomonas sp. 13-64-67 | reverse complement strand
ACCTGCCGTCGGCTGGGCATCCGTACCGTGGCGGTGTATTCCGAGGCCGATGCGCAGGCGGCGCATGTGGCGGCGTGCGACGAGGCGGTGTGCATCGGCCCGGCCGAGGCGGCGCAGAGCTATCTGCGGGGTGAGCGCATCCTGCAGGCGGCGCGCGACACCGGCGCGCAGGCCATCCATCCCGGCTATGGTTTTCTCAGCGAGAACGCAGGCTTCGCGCGGCAGTGCGCCGAGGCCGGGGTGGTGTTCATCGGCCCGCCGCCCGAGGCCATGCAGGCGATGGGGCTCAAGGCTGAGTCCAAACGGCTGATGCAAGCGGCGTCCGTGCCGTTGGTGCCCGGTTATCACGGTGCGGAGCAGGACGCGGCGTTGCTCAGGGCCGAAGCCGCGCGCATCGGTTTTCCGGTGTTGATCAAGGCGAGTGCGGGCGGTGGCGGCAAGGGCATGCGCGAGGTGCAGCGCGTCGAAGACTTTGATGCGGCGCTGGCCTCGTGTCGCCGTGAAGCGCAGAGCAGTTTCGGCAACGACGCGGTGCTCATCGAGCGATTGGTGCGCAACCCGCGCCACATCGAAATCCAGATCTTCGCGGACCAGCACGACCATGTGCTGTGGCTGTTCGAGCGCGACTGTTCGATGCAGCGGCGCCATCAGAAAGTCATCGAAGAAGCCCCGGCCCCCGGCCTGCCGGATGCCCTGCGCCGCGAGATGGGCGAGGCCGCCGTGGCCGCCGCCCGAGCCGTGGGTTATGTAGGTGCGGGCACGGTGGAGTTCATCGTCGAATGCAGCGAAGGCGGGGCGCCGCAGCGCTTCTACTTCATGGAGATGAACACGCGGCTGCAGGTCGAGCATCCCGTCACCGAGCTGATCACCGGCCTCGATTTGGTCGAGTGGCAATTGCGTGTGGCCGCAGGCGAACCGCTGCCCATCACGCAGGCCGAGGTGCGCTGCAGCGGGCATGCCATTGAGGCGCGGCTTTACGCCGAACATCCCGAGGCGGGTTTTCTGCCTTCCACCGGCCAGTTGCGGCGGCTGGCGTTGCCGCCGCATGTCGCCTTCGGTGCGGTGGGGGCAGAGGGCATTCGAGTCGATAGCGGGGTGTTCGAGGGCGACGCCATCACCCCGTTCTACGACCCCATGATCGCCAAGCTGATCGCCTGGGGCGAGACTCGCGAGCAGGCGCGCAGACGGCTGCGCCAAGCGCTGGCCGCCACCCGCATCGCCGGTTTGCAGACCAATGCGCAGTTTCTCCACCGCCTGCTGGGTGTTGCGGCGTTTGCCGGGGGCGTGCTCGACACGGGATTGATCGCCCGCGAGCACGAGGCGCTGCTCGCGCCGCCGTCCATTCCGCAGTCTTTGGCCTGTGCCGCTGCGATCGGCGCCATGCTCGAAGACGAGCGCGCGCAACAGAGCGCCGATCCTTGGTCGGCCTGGTCGCCATGGTCAATTTGCGACGGGTTTACCAACGGCGTGCTGCCGCCGCGCGTGTTTCGCTTCGACAGCCCGTGGGGTGTTTTGGCGTGCACGCTGCTTACGGCGACAGGCCAGCCCTTGCGCATCCAGACGCCGGGTTCGCCTCAGCCGCAGCCCTTCGCCTGCTCCGCGCATAGCACGCGGGTGAACGATGTCACGACGGAATTCGCCCTGGTTCTCACGCTGGGTGATGAGCGTGCACAGATGAGCGTGGTTCGGCTGGGCGAGACGTCTTTTCAGGTGTTCTCAGGCGGCGAACAGGTCACGCTGCAAGCGCTGGGCGCCGATCTGGGCAGCTCCGACGGGGGCTCGGCCGACGGCCGCCTGACCGCGCCCATGCCCGGCAGAATCATCGCCCTGCATGTGCAAGCGGGCGACACGGTGCAGGTCGGCGCCCCGCTGCTGGTGCTCGAAGCGATGAAAATGGAGCACACGCTCAGCGCCCCGTCGGCCGGGCAGGTGAGCGAGGTGCTTTACGCGGTGGGCGATCAGGTCAGCGAAGGCGTGGAGCTGCTGCGCATCGAGGCTTTGAAAACCGAGGGCTCGCCAGCATGAGGCTCGCGGTCTGGGACCCGGATGAGCCGTTTCGCCGCTGGCGCGACGCGCTGATGCAGCACGCCAAGGAAATCGGCCTGGCCATCGACGTGATCGACGCCCCGAGCGACCCGGACGCGCAGGCCGAGTTCGCCCTGGTCTGGCGGCCCGATGCCGATTGGCTCGCCGGGCAGATGGGGCTGCGCGCCGTGTTCAATCTGGGCGCGGGCGTGGATGCCATCGCCCCGGCGCTGCACCGCCTGCATCCCGGCGTGCCGCTCATCCGTCTGGAAGACGCGGGCATGGGACGCCAAATGGCCGACTACGTGGCCGAAGGCGTTTTGCATGCCTACCGCCGCATGACCGATTACGCGGCGCAGCAGGCCAAGGCCCGCTGGGAGCCGCTGCCCTTGCCGCCGCGCGCCAGTTTCAGCGTGGGCTTTCTCGGTCTGGGGCAGATGGGCGCGGCCGCCGCCCGGCGCGTGGCGGCGATGGACTTTCCCATTCTGGCCTGCAGCCGCAGCGGGCAGTCGCGCTTCGCAGCCGAGCTGGGCTGCGCGATCTACGCCCTGGACCGCCTCGATGAATTTCTGGCGCAGACCCGGGTGCTGGTGGTGTTGTTGCCGCTGACCGCAGACACCCGCGGCCTGCTCAATTACGCTGTTCTCAGCCGCTTGCCGCAGGGCGCGCATCTCATCAACGCCAGTCGGGGCGCGGTGATCGATCAGGCCGATCTGCTCGATCTGCTGCACGGCGGGCATCTGGCCAGCGCCCTGCTCGATGTGTTCGCCACCGAGCCCTTGCCCGCGGCCGATGCGCTGTGGAGCCATCCGCGGGTGCGCGTCACCCCACATGTGGCCGCGCAGACCCTGGTCGGGCCGTCCGCTGCGCAGGTGATGCGCAAAATTGCCGCCATCGAACGCGGCGAAAAACCGGGCGGCGTGGTGGATATGCGGCTGGGTTACTGAACGGGAGATTGCCATGTCCACTTTGAACCATTTGCCCAAATTCGTCGAAGTCGTTGAAGTCGGCCCGCGAGACGGCTTGCAAAACGAAGCCAACCCCGTTCCCGTTGCGGTGAAGGTCGATCTCATCGACCGCCTGTCCGCAGCCGGGCTGCCCAATGTCGAAGCCGCCGCCTTCGTCTCGCCCAAGTGGGTGCCGCAGATGGCGGGCAGCAGCGAGGTGATGGCGGGCATCCGCCGTCGTCCCGGCACCGTGTATTCCGCGCTGGTGCCGAACATGAAGGGCATGGAGGCGGCGCTGGCTGTCGGCGTGGACGAGGTGGTGGTGTTCAGCGCCGCGAGCGAGGCGTTCGCGCAGAAGAACATCAACTGCTCCATCGCCGAATCGATCGAGCGCTTCCGTCCCGTGGCCGAGGCTACCAAGAGCGCGGGGGTGAAGCTGCGCGGCAGCATCTCGGTGGCGCTGGGCTGCCCCTACCAGGGCGCGGTCGAGCCGTCAGCGGTGGCCGAAGTCGTGCGCCGCATGGCCGATCTGGGTTGCGACTGCATCGACATTGCCGACACCATCGGCGTGGGCACGCCCGGTGCGGTGCAGGCCGTGTTCGAGGCCAGCGCGGCGGCCTTCCCCATGGATAAGTTGGCTGGCCATTTCCACGACACCTATGGTCAGGCGCTGGCGAACATTCTTGCGGCGCTGCAGATGGGCGTCGCCAGCTTTCATTCCTCCGTCGCGGGTCTGGGCGGCTGCCCCTACGCCAAGGGCGCCACCGGCAATGTCGCCACCGAAGATGTGCTCTACCTGCTGCACGGCCTGGGCATCGACACCGGGGTGAACCTGCGCGCGGTGGTCGAGGCCGGCGACTTCATCACCCGCGCTATCAACCGACCGAACAACAGCCGCGCGGGCAAGGCGCTGCTCGCCAAATGGGCCGCCGAGCAAGGCGAACCCGCCTGCGCCGCCTGAGCCGCTTCATCATGCAAACAACGGCTATTTCTTCTCCTTCCTCTTCCCCTTCCGACTCCGTGCAGCGCGTGATCGACGCGCTCGCCGCCCTGGGCCATGCCGAACCGCCGGTGATGCTCGACGCCGCCGCCGGCACCGCGCAGCAGGCGGCCGACGCCCTCGGTGTGGCGCTGGGGCAGATCGCCAAGTCCATCGTGTTCCGGCATGTGGACAGCGACCGCGCTGTGCTGGTGGTCTGCGCCGGTGATCGCCGGGTGGACGAAAAGGCCGTGGCCGCGCAGGTCGGCAAGCTGGCTCGGGCCGATGCCGATTTCGTGCGCGCCGCCACCGGCTTCGCCATCGGCGGGGTCAGCCCGGTGGGCCACACCCAGCCGCCCATCGCCTTGGTGGACGCCAGCCTCTGGCGCTTCGACCGCGTCTGGGCGGCGGCGGGTCATCCGCATGCGGTCTTTCCTCTGCGGCCCAATGACCTGCCGCGTTGGCTGGGCGTTGCGCCGAGCGCTGTCACGCGGGCGCCGCAATGACGGTTCCCTCTCCTTGCATCAACGTCTGCACGCTGGACGCCGCTAGCGGACTCTGTCTGGGCTGCGCCCGCACCCTGCAGGAAATCAGCGACTGGTCCAATCTGGATGACGCGGGTAAGCGCGCCGTCTGGGCGCGCATCGCCGAACGGCGCTCGCAGGGGCTAGTCCCCGAGCAGCCCATCGCGCTCAAGCCGGGGCCTGTCAGCGCACGTTGAGAGCCCCCAGGGCCGGGCAATCCCCACCCCAACCCTCCCCACAAGTGGGGGAGGTCGGGAAGGGCATTCGAAGCGCCGCACAGCGCTGTTCTCACCTCCTCCACGCAGTGGGGGAGGCCGGGAGGGGGTTGCCCAACCCGCCCCCGTGGGGTGTCAAGGAAACTTGGGGCGGCCCTACGTTTTCTCATGAGCCGGTTCCGGGCTGGCGGCCCGCCGGATCGCCTAAAATCATCTGCTCAAAAAAACGGCAGCGCAGACGTTGCCCGCCTTCTGCTCGCACACTACCCGCCGCGCCCATGTCCAACCCCGTCGATCTCATCCCCTCCGCGCCCCCGACCGGGCTCGCGGGCGGCCTGCGTCTGGGGCGGCACCTGCTGCCCAACCGGGTGTTCGCTGCACCCATGGCCGGGGTGACCGACCGGCCCTATCGCCGTCTGGCGCGGCAACTCGGCGCGGGTTACTGTGTGAGCGAGATGGTGACCTCGCGCGCCGATCTGCGCGACACCCTCAAGACCTCACGCCGCGCCAATCACGACGGCGAAGCCGCGCCCATCGCGGTGCAAATCGTCGGCACCGACCCCGAGCAGATCGCCGAGGCCACTCGCTACAACCTGGAGCGCGGCGCCGACATCATCGATATCAATATGGGCTGCCCGGCGAAGAAGGTGTGCAACCGCTGGGCTGGCTCCGCCCTGATGCAGGACGAAGACCTCGCCGCGCGGTTGGTGGAGGCGGCGGTGGCGGCCGCCCGCCCGTTCGACGCCCCGGTCACGCTCAAAATGCGCGCCGGTTGGTGCGAAGCCGCGCGCAACGCGCCACGCATCGCCCGCAGGGCCGAAGCCGCAGGCGCCGCGATGCTGGTGGTGCACGGCCGCACCCGCGAGCAAGGTTATGGCGGCGAAGCCGAATACGCCACACTCGCCGAAGTGAAGCGCAGCGTGGGCATTCCGGTGGTGGCCAATGGCGACATCGACTCACCGCAAAAGGCCGCCGCCGTGCTGCGGCAAAGCGGCGCCGACGCGGTGATGATCGGCCGTGCCGCCATGGGTCGGCCCTGGCTGTTCGGCCAGGTCGCGGCCTATCTGGAGCGCGGCGTCCTGCTGCCCGACCCCGCGCCCGTGCAATGGCGCGACTGGCTGTTCGCCCACCTCGACGACCACTATGCGCTGTATGGCGAAGCCATCGGCGTGCGCACCGCGCGCAAGCATGTGGGCTGGTACGTTGCGGCCCTGCCCGAAGGTGAGACCTTCCGCCGTCACTTCAACACTCTGGGCAGCGCAGCCGAGCAACTCGCGGCGCTGCGCGGCTTCCTCGATTCGGGTTCCAGGGCCGCGCCGCTGGCGGCCTGAAACCGTCCCGTTCACTCGCATCCCGCTATGCCCGCCGTTCCCCGCAAAACCACGCTCGAACAATGTGTCGTCGATAGCCTCGAGGCCTATTTCAACGACCTCGGCGGCTCCGAGCCGCACGGCATTCATGCCATGGTGCTGGCCGCGGTGGAAAAACCGCTGCTGGCCACGGTGATGAAGCATGCCGAGGGCAATCAGTCGCTCGCGGCGCGCTGGCTCGACATCAACCGCAACACCCTGCGTAAGAAGCTTGCCGAACACAAGCTGCTCTGACCCATCCCGCCGCACCCGCCCCCGCTCATTTCCATTCACCGAGACTTCCATGCAAGCCCTGATTTCCGTTTCCGACAAAACCGGCGTGCTCGACTTCGCCCGCGATCTGCACGCCCTGGGCGTGCGCCTGCTGTCCACCGGCGGCACCGCCAAGATGCTGCAGGGCGCCGGTCTGCCGGTGACCGAGGTGGCCGATTACACCGGCTTTCCGGAAATGCTCGACGGCCGGGTGAAGACCCTGCATCCCAAGGTGCATGCCGGCCTGCTGGCGCGGCGCGACCTGCCCGAGCATGTGGCGCAGACCGACGCGCACGACCTCCCGGCGATCGACATCCTCTGCGTGAATCTCTACCCCTTCGAGGCCACCGTGGCCAAGCCGCACACGCTTGATGAAGCCATCGAAAACATCGACATCGGCGGCCCGGCCATGGTGCGTTCGGGCGCCAAGAACTATCACCATGTTGCCGTGCTCACCGACCCGGCCGACTATGCCGTGGTGGTGGCTGAGCTGCGCGCGGCGGGCCGGGTGAGCGACGCCACGCGCTTTCGCCTCTCGGTCGCGGCGTTCAATCGCATTGCGCAATACGACGCGGCCATTTCCAACTACCTGTCGGCGCTGCAGGACGACGGCACGCGTGCTTCCTTCCCCGGTCAGTTCAACCTGTCTTTCGTCAAGCAGCAAGATCTGCGCTACGGCGAGAACCCGCACCAGAACGCGGCGTTTTACGTCGAGCCGGGCGCGCGCGAGGCCAGCATCGCCACCGCCCGCCAGCTGCAGGGCAAGGAGCTCTCGTACAACAACATCGGCGACGCCGACGCCGCGCTGGAATGCGTGAAGCAGTTCGACACCGCGCCCGCCTGCGTCATCGTCAAGCACGCCAACCCTTGCGGCGTGGCCTACGGCACGTCCCTGCTGGACGCCTATGAGCGTGCCTACAAAACCGACCCCGAATCCTCCTTCGGCGGCATCATCGCTTTCAACGGCGAACTCGACGGCGCCACCGCGCAGGCCATCGTCGAGCGGCAGTTCGTCGAAGTCATCATCGCCCCGAAGGTGACGCAGGCCGCCATCGACATCTGCGCGGCCAAGAAGAACGTCCGCCTGCTTGAATGCGGCCAGTGGCCTGCGCAGCCCGGTGCGCGGCTGGACTACAAGCGCGTCAACGGCGGGCTGCTGGTGCAGGACGCCGACCTGCTGCTCTCGGGTGACATTCAGGTGGTGAGCCAGCGCCAGCCTTCGGCCGACGAAATGCGCGACCTGCTGTTCGCCTGGCGCGTGGCCAAGTTCGTCAAGTCCAACGCCATCGTTTACGCCAAGGACAACGCCACCATCGGCGTCGGTGCCGGACAGATGAGCCGGGTCAACTCCGCACGCATTGCCGCCATCAAGGCCGAGCACGCGGGTCTGCCGGTTCCCGGCTCGGTCATGGCCTCAGACGCCTTTTTCCCCTTCCGCGACGGCATCGACAACGCGGCGCAGGCCGGTATCAAAGCCGTCATCCAGCCCGGTGGCTCGATGCGCGACGCCGAAGTCATCCAAGCGGCCGACGAACACGGCATGGCCATGGTGCTCACCGGCATGCGGCATTTCCGGCATTGAGGCACGGCGCACCACCATGCGCATCCTCGGCATCGACCCCGGACTCAACACCACGGGCTACGGCGTGATCGATGCCCATGGCCAACGTCTGGGCTATCAGGCCAGCGGCGCCATTCGTATCCCGAAGGGCACGCTGCCCGAGCGTCTGAAGACGCTGTTCGACGGCGTGAGCGAGGTGGCGCGGCAGGCCGGCGCCGAGGTCGCGGTGGTGGAGATCGTGTTCGTCAACGTCAACCCGCAGTCCACCCTGCTGCTGGGGCAGGCGCGCGGCGCGGCCATTGCCGCGCTGGTGGCGCAAGGGTTGCCGGTGGTCGAGTACACCGCGCTGCAGCTGAAAAAATCCATCGTTGGCTACGGCCGCGCCAGCAAGTCGCAGATTCAGGAGATGGTGATGCGGCTGCTGGCCTTGCCCGGCCAGCCCGGCCCGGACGCCGCCGACGCGCTCGGGCTGGCGATCTGCCACGCGCATGCGCAGCGCGGTCTGGCGGCGCTGCATCGGGCGTCTTCTCCTGCGAATGTGGGCACGGCGGACGTGGCCAGTGGCAAGCTCAGCGCGGCGCAACTGCGCGGCATGCAGGTGCGCGGGGGGCGGCTGATCGGGTGACGCCGTTGGGGGTGCGGATGCATCTGCTTACAGGCCGCGCGCGGTTTTTGCTTGATGATCCGGGTTCGTTGTTTTCAAGCCGGATCTCTCAAGGAGAACCTCATGACTTCATCGTTGCGATTGACTGGTATGTCTTTGGCGCTGTCTGCCGGTCTGGGGCTGTCGGCCCATGCGGCCGAGCCGCGCGTGGTGCTTGGCGTTGCCGTGCCGCTGTCTGGCCCCTTGGCCGCCAGTGGGCAGGATGCAGTCAACGGAGTGCAAATGGCGCTGAACCAGCTCAATGCCGAGCATGCCCGGATTGGCGGCAAGACGGTGCGCTGGGCGATGGACGTCGAAGATGACCAGGGCCTGCCCACTCAAGCCACACTGGTGGCGCAGAAGCTGGTGGATGAGGGCGTGAGCGGCGTCATCGGCCATCAGACCTCGGGCTGCACCTATCCGGCCGCGCGCATTTACGCCCGGGCGGGGATTCCGCAGATCACGCCATCTTCCACCTCGCCGAAGATCGCCGAGCAGGGCTACAAGACCTTCTTTCGCCTGATCGCCAACGACAACGCCCTGGGCACCGGGCTGGCCGAGTATGCCCACGACGCCCTTCACGTGCAGCGCGTGGCGGTGGTGGACGACCGTACCGCCTACGGCCAAGGACTGGCCGATGTGTTCTCGGCCAAGGCGAAGAAGCTCGGCATGGACGTGGTGGACCGTGAGTACACCGATGACAAAGCCACCGATTTCTCCGCCATCCTCACCCGCATCAAAGCCGACCATCCGCAGGTGATCTTCTACGGCGGCATGTACAGCCAAGCCGGACCGCTGGTGCGGCAGATGCGCCAGATCGGCATCACCGCGCGGCTGATGGGCGGCGACGGCATCTGCGCGCCCATCATGGCCAAGGTGGCGGGCGATGCGGTCAACGGCACGATCTGCGCCCAGGGCGGCGCGCCGCTCTCTGAGCTGCCCAAGGGCCAGGCCTGGAAGGCACGCTACGACGCCGAGTTCGGCGCGGCCGCCTTCCAGCTCTATTCACCCAACGCCTTTGATGCAGCCATGGTGCTGGCCCATGCGATGATGAAAGCCGGGTCGAGCGACCCGAAGGTCTATCTGCCCTACATCCGCCACATCGACTACGACGGCGTGACCGACAGCGACATTCACTTCACCGACAGGGGCGAACTCGCCGATCCCAGCATCACCCTGTCGGAGTTCGAGCACGGTGTGAAAGTGCCGCTGGCAGTGGAGCAGGTGAAGTAGAGAGGAGTAGGGGAGTGGGGCGGCCCGCGAAGAAAAAGCGCTCAGACTTTTTGTTCCGCCTCCAGATAGGCGAGGCTGATGTACTTGCCAATGTTGTTGTCCCACCCGGCCGTCTCCTTGGCCTTGGACGCCACGCGCGGATCGGCCTTGGCGGCGGCGATGGCGGCTTCGGGGCCGGCCTC
Organism: Thiomonas sp. 13-64-67; assembly: GCF_002282795.1. Taxonomy (NCBI): domain Bacteria; kingdom Pseudomonadati; phylum Pseudomonadota; class Betaproteobacteria; order Burkholderiales; genus Thiomonas; species Thiomonas sp. 13-64-67. The sequence continues at coordinate 18,426 of NZ_NCKP01000038.1, read as the reverse complement.
GCGCTGCCAGACCATCACGGCCTGTCCCGCATGGCCGTGACCGGGCAGCCAGTTGCTGCCGGGGATGTTCTGCGCCAGCTTGTCCATGTAGTTGAGCGAGCCGGGGTAGGAGCCGTCGTCCATATTGGCGATGCGCCGGTTCATCATCACGTCGCCCACGTAGGTGAGCTTGTCCTGCACGACTTCGAGGCAGACGTCCGACGGCGTGTGCGCGGTGCCGTAATGGTGCGCGCGCAGGGTGACGTCGCCGAAGTCGAACACGTCGCCGTGCTTCACGTCGCGGTTGGGGGCGACGATGCGGGTGCCCGCGCTGGACTGGTTGGTCCACTTGAGCATGGCCTGCTGCCACTCGGTGCCGGTTGCGCCCAGAATCTGCTCGCGGGTCTGCGGCATGGCGTAGATCGGCAGGTCTTGCCCGTAAGCACTCACGAAAGCATCGTTGCCTAGCCAGTGATCGCCGTGATAGTGCGAATTGAACACCGCGACCACCGGCTTGTCGCTCACCTTGGGCAACTGCCGGATGACCATCTCGCCGATCTGCACCGAGGCGCCAGAGTCGAGGATGACCACGCCCTTGGCCGTCTTGACCGCGGTGATATTGCTCATCATGCCCTGATTGCTCTCGGTGGGAAAGCCATCGGCGGCGTAGATCACATAGACGTGATCAGAAATTTGGGTGAACGGCACATCGGGCACCTTGGGGCCACGGATGAAGTCCACCGCGTCAGCGGCGAAGGCGGCGAGGTGCGGCGCGGCGGCGCCAGCGGCGGCCAGCCCGGCCGCACTCAAGCCCCAGCCCATCAGGCGGCGGCGCTGAAGATCGGGGAGGGTTGAAGGGCGCATGATGCAGTCTCTATAACAATTGGATACATCTGGACTGTATCGTTGTTTGCGCGCGCCCGCCTCTAGGGACACTACCCATCCGGGGTTGCACTCACCGGGTGCAGCCCGGGTTCAGAACCCTTCGGTGGAGGTGAACAGCCCGACGCGCAGGTCCTTGGCGGTATAGATTTCGCGACCATCGACCAGCATGGCGCCGTCGCCGATGCCCATGACCAGGCGGCTGTTGATCACCCGCTTGAGGTCGATGCGGTACTGCACCAGTTTCGCGGTGGGCAGCACCTGACCGGTGAACTTCACTTCGCCCACACCCAGCGCGCGACCGCGGCCCAGACCGCCCATCCAGCCGAGGTAAAAACCGACGAGCTGCCACATCGCGTCAAGCCCCAGACAGCCGGGCATCACCGGATCGCCCTGAAAGTGCACGCCGAAAAACCACAGGTCGGGATGAATGTCGAGTTCGGCCTCGATCACGCCCTTGCCGTAGGTGCCGCCTTCGCTGGCGATGCGGGTGATGCGGTCCATCATCAGCATTTCGCGCAAAGGGAGCTGCGCATTGCCGGGGCCGAACAGGCGGCCCTCGCCGCAGGTGATGAGGTCTTCTTTGCTGTAGGAGGAAGGTCGGGTCATGGAGTGTCGTCGCAGAACAATCCGCGAATGTTAGCGGTTGCGGCTGCTACAGTTTCGCCCATGATCGGACGACTGCACGGCACCCTGCTCGACAAATCCCCCCCGCAGATTCTGCTCGACGTGGGCGGCGTGGGCTATGAGGTGGACGTGCCGATGAGCACGCTGTACGACCTTCCCGCGGTAGGGCACGCCGTCACCCTGCTCATTCACACCGTTATCCGCGAAGACGCGCATCTGCTCTACGGCTTTGCTACTGCGGGGGAGCGCTCCACGTTTCGTGATCTGCTCAAAATCAGCGGCATCGGCCCGCGCATTGCGCTGGCCGTGCTCTCCGGGCTGAGCGTGAGCGAGATCGCTCAAGCCGTCACGCAGCAGGACGCCGTTCGCTTTACCCGCGTGCCGGGCATCGGCAAAAAGACCGCCGAACGCCTGCTGCTCGAACTCAAGGGCAAGCTCGGCGCCGATCTGGGCGGGGCCGCAACGGCCGCCGCGGGCAGCGCCTCCGATGTGCTGCAGGCCCTCATCGCGCTGGGCTATTCCGAGCGCGAGGCAGCGGCCGCCGCCAAAGCGCTGCCGGAAGGCTGCAGTGTGGACGACGGCATCCGCCAGGCGCTGAAAAGCCTCGCGCGCTGAACTTACCTCACGCCCAGATTTGGGCGCGGCTAAGGCGGAAACCGAACGCCTGCAGTTTGTCTGGTTGCGACAAACCGTTATCCATCCGTATGTTTTGAAACTAGTTGTTGCCCTGAGCAGCTTGGTCACGGAAGCGACATTTGCGCTCTCAAGAATCACGGTCGTTGCGTGAAGCACGGGCTGCGATCAGCCCCCACGCGATCCATCGTTCACACTCTTCAGGGAGTTTCACCATGTTGCGCAAAACCCTCTTGGCCTCGGCGGTTGCCGTGGCTGCCGTCACGCTGGCCGCCTGCGGCGGCGGTTCCAATTCTGTCGCGGCCTCGCCCACCGTGCCCGGCACCAGCTACACCGCGGCCCGCGCGCTCGCGACGGCCACGCCGATCAAGCATGTGGTCGTGCTGTATCAGGAAAACGTGTCGTTCGACCACTACTACGCCACCTATCCCACGGCCACCAACCCGGCGGGCGAACCGGCGTTCACCGCCAAGGCGGGCACGCCTGCGGTCAACAATCTGGTCAGCGCCAATCTGCTGAGCAACAACCCCAACTTCACCAACACCACCAACGGCGCCGATGCCGCCGAGCCCTACCGTCTCGACCGTACCCAGGCCGCCACCGCCGACCAAAACCACGCCTACACCGCCGAGCAACAGGCTTATGACGGCGGCAAGGCCGACCTGTTCCCGAAATACACCGGCGCGGCGACGACGGGCGGCGTGGGCGCCTTCGGTACCAAGGGCCAGGTCATGGGCTACTACGACGGCAACACCGTCACCGCGCTGTGGAACTACGCGCAGAACTTCGCCCTGAGCGATGACGCTTATACCGACACCTACGGCCCGTCCACCCCGGGCGCGCTCGAAGCGGTGAGCGGCCAGACCAACGGCGTGCAACTGGTGGCGACCACGGACCAACCTTTCACCCTGAGCAAGTATTCGTACTACATCAGTGACGGGCAGGGCGGCTACGGCTTGATCAACGATGTCGATCCGGCCTATGACATCTGTTCCAGCCCAACGAATCAAGTCTCGATGTCGGGCAAGAACATCGGCGATCTGCTCAACGGTAAGAACATTTCCTGGGGCGGTTTCATGGGCGGGTTCAACCTTGGCGCGACCAACCCCAACGGCACGACGGGCTGCAAGCGCAGCACCTTCTCACCAGTCGTCAATTCCACTGTGGGCGACTATATCCAGCACCACAACTGGTTCCAGTACTACAAGAGCACGGCCAACCCCACGCACGCCCGCCCGAGCTCGACCCTGGCCATCGGTCACACCCTGGAGACCGACAACAAGACTGCCGATCCGGCCAACCACGAATATGGCCTGCAGGACTTCTTTGCCGCAGTGAAGGCCGGCAATATGCCCGCTGTGGCCTATCTCAAGGCACCGGCCTTCGAAGATGGTCACGCCGGCTATTCCGACCCGCTGGACGAACAGGCCTTCGTGTCGCAGGTCGTCAACTTCCTGGAGCAGCAGCCGCAGTGGAGCAGCACCGCAGTGATCGTCACCTGGGACGATTCCGATGGCTGGTATGACCATGCGTTTGCCAACACCACCAATCCCTCGTTCGACAGCCAGGCCGACCAGCTCAATGGGGCGGGCGTGTGCGGCAAGGGCACGCCGCTCAGTGGTGTGAACGGCAAGCCGGTTAATGGCCGCTGCGGTCCGGGCACGCGTATTCCTTTCCTGGTGATCTCGCCCTGGGCCAAGACTAACTATGTGAGCAACACGCCCATCAGCCAGGCGTCCATCGTGCGGTTCATCGAGGACAACTGGCTCGGCGGCCAGCGCCTGGGCGGTGGGTCGTTCGACGCCACGGCGGGCTCGATCAACAACCTGTTCGACTTCACCAAGTCGGTGGGCAGCGCGCCCAAGGTGTTCATCGATCCGGCGCAGGGCACGGTGCTGAGCGCCCCGCCTGCGGGCAGCTTGACGCCGCAGTTCAACGTCTCGCTGTTCACCAAGCAAAGCTGATCGACTCAATCCCGCTGGTACCCCGCAGACCGCCCCGTTTGGGGCGGTCTTTTCCGCGGGTTTCGTCCGCCACGAGACCCGCGGAAAAGACTGAAATTCGCCGAGAAGCCGCACCATGTCTGTCACCTCTACCCACCCTGCCATCGCTTCTTCGGTCGCTGTGCAGGCGCCTGCGAGCAAGCCGCGCCGCTCGCACTGGGCACGCCGCCTGGCCATTGCGCTGGTCGTTGCCCTTGCGGGGGGCGGCGGCGCGCTGGCCTGGGGTATGCACGAGCAGCCGAGCATTCCCCCCGTCGTTTGGCTGCAGCATCCGGTGCAGAGCTTCACTTTCGCGCTGGGCGGCAATCCGCACCCGGTGCAACTCGTGTTGCCGCCGCAGCAACCCCTCTCGGCCGTGGCGCAACTGGGGCGTCAGTTGTTTTTTGATACGGCGCTTTCAGCCTCGGGCAAGCAGTCTTGCGCGTCTTGTCATGACCCGGCGAATGGCTACAACCCTCCAACGGGCAGCGGGCCGGTGATGCTGGGCGGGCCGAATATGACCTCACCCGGCTTTCGCCCGCCGCCGTCGCTGGCCTACCTCTACCGGCAGCAGCCGTTCTCCATCGGCCCGGACAACGAGGAGAACGAAACCATCACCCTGCAGCAACTCGCGGCGCTGGGGCAGACCAGCCAGCGGGCGAAGAAGACCGCGCAGAGCACGGCGCAGTCGGTACAAAATCTGGTACCCACCGGCGGGCTGTTCTGGGACGGGCGGGTGAACACCCTGCAGCAGCAGGCGGGTGGCCCGCTGTTCAACCCGGTGGAGATGGACGCGGGCACGCCGCAGCGCGTGGCTGCCATCATCGAGCGCCAGCCGTATGCCAAGATGTTTTTGCAACTCTTCGGCCCCAATGTGTTTGCAGACCCGAAGCAGACGGTTTCTGAGGCGCTGTTTGCGATCGCCCGTTACCAGATCGAAGACCCGCAGTTCCACGCCTTCAACAGCAAATACGACGCCTGGCTGCAGGGCAGGGCGACTCTGACGTCGCAGGAAATGCGCGGCTATCTGGCGTTCAACGATGTGAACAAGGGCGATTGCGCCGCCTGCCATCTGGATCAGCCGACCAAGGATCATCTGCCGCCGCTGTTCACCGACACGCAGTACGAGGCGCTGGGCGTGCCGCGTAACCCACAGATTCCAGCGAACCAGAATCCGCACTACTTCGATATCGGGCTGTGCGGCCCCTTCCGGACCGACCTGAAAAACCAGACTGCCTACTGCGGCATGTTCCTCACCCCCACGCTGCGCAATGTGGCGCAGCGGCCGGTGTATTTCCATAACGGGGTCTATCACTCGCTCAAGCAGGTGCTGGATTTCTACAACTTCCGCGACGTGCAGCCGGGCAAGATCTACCCCACCGTGGGCGGCCAGGTGCGCAAGTACGACGACCTGCCGCCGCAGTACCGCGCCAATGTGGACGTGACCGATCCGCCGCTCAACCGCAAGCTGGGCGAACAACCCGCGATGACCGCGCAGGACATGCGCGACATCATCGCCTTCCTGCACACCCTGAACGACGGTTACACGCCGCTCAAGCCGACTTCATAAGCCGGTCGCATCAAGCGCGGCTTCAACACCGCAGGATGCGCCGCTTCAAGCGGCAAGGGCCGGGGGGTTCAGCCGCTCGCACAAGCTGGCGAACAGCTGCCGCAGGTCGAGCCGGGCGCCGCCGTGCAGATGCGAGCGCAGGGCGCCCTCGGGCGACACCCAGTGCAGGGTGCCCATGCGGCGGATGGCGTAGCCGCGCTGATGCACGCCTTGCACAATGGCCCATTCGCTGCCCGCTTGCTCATGCAGCAAGACACGGCCGAGCGCGGCTGAAACGGCGTGGAGCTGCTCGGGTGTGGGCGCGGCCGGGTGCTGCGCAATGAGATTCTGGAGGATGGGCAGATCCTGCAAAGTGCCGCTGAGCACATCGCTGCCGCCCTGGGCGAGCACCAGCGCGTCGGCCTGCTGCAACCATTGCGCGAGCTGCTGGGTATCGGACGGTTCAAGATGGAACAGACGCATCACGGTCTCCTGTCAAGTCGATTCGGGGGTGTCACAGCTTGTACGCCCAATGCGGTGACAAATCATGTGCTTCCGAGTGTGGGGCAGGGTTTTTGTGCGGCGCAACTTTGTGTCGAAGCGCTCGGCGTCTGCAGCACAATCTGCGCATGTCCTCACCCGCCATCGCCCCGCAGACCGAATCGGCCCGCATGCACATCGCCCCGGATTTCGCGGGCATGGAGCTGCTGACGGCGCGTTATGTGCATCACCGGTTTGCACCGCATGTGCATGACACCTTTGTCGTGGCCTTGATCGAACAAGGCAGCGAGCGCTTTCGTTGCAGACGGGCGGATGGCGTGGCGAACGCGGGAAGCATCATCGTGATCCCGCCGGCAGAGGTGCACACAGGCCAGAGTGGCGGCGAGTCCGGCTGGTCTTACCGCGCACTTTACCCAGCGCCTCAGAAATTAGGCGAACTCATGGCCGAGCTGCGCGACGGCGATGCGCGGCTGCCGGTGTTCGATCGGGTGGTGTTCGACGACCCGGCGTTGTTCCGTGCTTTGCAGGGCTTGCACGCCGTGCTGATCGCCTGCCGCGATCCCTTGCTTCGCAGCTGCGCTTGGCGCGAGGCCATGACGCCGCTGTTGCGCTACGCCGGGGTGGTCGAGCCCGCCACGGGACGCGAGGATGCCGCCGTGCGCCGAGCGCAGGAGCTGTTGCAGGCCGACTTTGAGGCGGCGTTGACTCTCGACGATCTGGCGCGCGCGGTGGGCCTGAGCCCCTGGCACCTCAACCGCGTGTTCTCGCGCAGCGTCGGGCTGCCGCCGCATGCCTGGCGCAACCAGTGGCGGCTGGCGCAAGCCAAGCGCCTGCTGCGTGGCGGGCTGAGTCCGGCGGAGGTCGCGGCGAGTCTGGGTTTTGCCGACCAGTCGCATCTGCACCGGCTGTTCAAGCGCGCCTTCGGCGTCACGCCTGGCGGTTATCTCCAGAGCAAGAACGTTCAAGACCGCATCGAGCCGTGCCGCTAGTCTGTGGGCATGACGTCGATTTCTTCTTCCTCGCCTCACCCGGCGGGACGTTCCACCGAATTTCTCCTCGGCGCGCGCGATACCCTGCCGCTGCTCCTGGGCGCTGCGCCCTTCGGGCTGATTTTCGGCGCGCTGGCGTCGGCCAGTCCGCTGGGCATCGTCGGGGCGCTGGGCATGTCGGCGCTGGTGTTCGCCGGATCGGCGCAGTTCATCGCGCTGAGTCTGCTGGGCGCCGGCGCCAGCGCGCTGGTCGTGGTGTTCACCACTCTGGTCGTCAACCTGCGCCACTTGCTGTACGCCGCCAGCCTGCAGCCGCAGATGGCGCGGCTGCCGCAGCGCTGGCGGGTGCTGCTGGCGTTCTGGCTGACCGATGAGACCTACGCCGCGGTGCATCATCGCTACGCGCACGACGACGGCGCGCCGTTCAAACACTGGTACACGGCGGGGTCGGGCGCGGCGATGTACGCCAACTGGCTGGGCTGGACGGCGGTCGGCGCGTTTCTGGGGCAGGCCAGCCCGGCCTTGACGCATCTCGGACTCGAATTCGCGCTTGTGGCCACCTTCGTGGGCATCGTCGCGCCGCTGCTGCGCGAACGTCCCAGCATCGCCGTGGCCCTTACTGCGGCGGTGGTGGCGCTGGCGGCGCGCGACCTGCCGTACAAGCTCGGCCTGATGCTCGCCGCCTTCGCCGGGGTGGCGGTCGGGGTGTGGATGGATGGTCGCCGCCGTCTGCAAGCCGCAGGAGACCCGCGATGAACTGGAGCCTGTGGGCGGTGATCGTCGGCATGGCGGCGGTGACCTTTGCCATCCGCTACACCCTGTTCGGCCTGGGCGGACGGCTGAGGTTTTCGCCGCGAGTGCAGCAGGCGCTGCGCCATGTGCCGGTGGCGGTGCTCACCGCCATCGTCGTGCCCATGGTGTTGCTGCCCGACGGCCAGCACTGGGATTTGAGTTGGCGCAACCCCTGGCTGGCCGGTGCGCTGACCAGTGCCGCGCTGGCACTGGGTACGCGCAAACTACTGGCCGCCATCGCGGGCGGCATGGCGGTGTATCTGCTGTGGCGCTTCGGCTTGGCTTGATTTACTTGACTGCGGCCAGCTTCTTTTCGACTTCTTCTTGTGGCAGGGCGCCTTCCATGCGGTCGCCGTCGGTGAAGATCAGCGTGGGGGTGGACGAAATGCCCAGCTTCTCCGCGAGCTCCACATTGGCCTTGAGCGGGTCGACGCAAGTCGCCGCGGCCGCGGGCGGCTGCACTTGCTTGTTCATCCAGTCCAGCCAGGCCTTGCTGCGGTTGGGGGCGCACCAGATGTCGCGCGCCTGTTGCATCGATTCGCGGCGGATGATGGGCACGACGAACACATGCAGCGTGACGTTGCTCATCTTTTCCAGCGTGGCTTCCATCTTGTGGCAGTACGGGCAATACGGGTCTTCAAAAATCGCGATCTGACGCTTGCCGTTACCGAACACCAGCTTGAACGAGTCTTTGAACGGCAGATCCTTCCAGTTCACCCGGCGCAGATCGTCGATCCGGGCCTTGGTGACGTTGGTCTGGGTCTTGGTGTCGAAAATCTCGCCTGCGAACAAAAAGGTGGCCTTGGCGTCGGTGTAAAAAATCTTGCTGCCCACGTCCACTTCATACAGCCCGGCATAGGGGGTTTTGATGATCTTGGCGCTGGCAGGCAGACCCGGCATGGCCTTTTCGAGTGCGGCGCGGGTTTCGGCCAGGGTTTGCGCCATGACCGGCAGAGACAGGAAGGCCGCGGACAGCGCGACACCGCGCAGAACGCGCGCGACGGAGCGGGAGAGCAAAGAGTTCATTTAGGCGGGAATGCGCACAAACGCGCGTCAGGCAAGATAGGGAAGACCCGAAGCATAGCGGGTGAGCAACTGCCGGACGGGCGGCAGGGCATTGGCGGTCTGCAGGCCCAGCGCGCGCAGCGGCCCGGGCACCCGGCTGCCCGCAGCGTACAGCCGGGCGAGGGCGTCGGTGGTGGTGGCGAGCGCCAGCACCTGTTCGGCGCGCGCGCGGGAATAACGTCGCAGCAGTCGCGGGTCGTGCACGGCCTGGCCGGCGCTGCGCTGTTGCAGGGTGCGGGCCAGCACCTGCACGTCTTGCAGACCCAGATTGAGACCCTGACCCGCCAGCGGATGCACGCGATGCGCCGCGTCGCCAATCAGCACCAGACCGTCGGCCACGGTGCGGCGGGCCAGCTGGCGCTGCAGGCGCCAGGCCGCCGCGGGGCCGGTGGCCTGCAGCGGCCCGAGGTGTTGCGCGCGCAAGGCGGGCAGGTGCGCTTCGACGCGCTGCGCCAGAGCCTGCGGCGGCAGGGCGAGCAACTCTTGCGCAAGCACCTCCGGGGCCGACCAGACCAGCGACACCATTGGTCGACCCTGCATCGGCGCCAGCGGCAGCAGGGCGATCACGCCGTTATCTGCAAAGGTTTGGAAGGCAAGGCCCTCGTGCGGTGCGGCGCAGATGAAATTGGCCACCACGCCGCGCTGCAGGTAGTCGTGCGTATCCATCGCGATGCCCGAGACCTTGCGCACCAGACTGTGCTCGCCGTCGGCGCCGATGAGCAGCGCGGCCTGCAGGGTGCGGCCGTCATCGGTCTGCACCTGCCAGCCTGCCGCCGCGGGCTGGCGTTGCAGCCGCGCAGCCTGGGCCGAGTCGATCACAACCCGACGCTCGAAGCGCAGCGCCAGATCGAGCGCGGTTTCGATCGCGTCGGATTCGACGATCCAGGCCAGCGCCTCGCTGCGGGCGTCGCGGGCATCGAAGGCGAGCTGGGCGCCATCGGCGCGGATGTGCATGGCCTGTACGGGCTGAATGCGCTCAGGCGGCATCTGCGGCCAGACCCGCAGTTCTTCGAGCAATTGCCTTGAGGCGGCGTTGAGCGCGTAAAGGCGCTGAGCATAGCCCTGGGTCGGCAGGGCGGCGGCCGGGCGCGCGCCCAGCAGGGTGACCTGCAGTCCGATCTGCGCCAGCGCCAGCGCGCAGGCCTTGCCTGCAATGCCGCCGCCGCAGATCAGAAGGTCGGAAGAAGGGGAGGACATGATGGAATGGCTGCGCTTGAAGCGCTGTGTTTCTGGGAACTTCGGGCTGTCAGACAAGCTGCCTAAAATCAGCCGCCATGTTGACCGACAAAACCCGCATTGTGCCCCCGGCGCATCAGCGCCTGGGCGTAATTCCCGCCCATGACTGAGGTCACTGCGCCGCAGCCCGACGCGCCCGCGCCGCGCAGGCGCTGGCCGATGCGGCTGTTCAAGGGGCTGCTGGCGGCGCTGCTGGCTGCGGTCATTCTGGTGGTGGGCGGCATGAGCATTTTGCTGCTCACCTTCGATCCGAACCAATACAAGGCCACGTTGATCCAGGTGGTGCAGGAGCGCGAGCACCGCACATTGACGTTGCCGGGCACGATCGAGCTCACGCTGTTTCCGCCACTGACGCTGCGCACCGGGCCGTTTTCCTTGAGCGAGCGCGACTCTCCCGCCGTTTTCGCGCGGGCTGACGACCTGCGACTGCACCTCGATCTATTCGCGCTGCTGCGGCGCAAGCTGGTGGTCGATCGGGTGGTGATGATCAAGCCGCAGATTCATGTGGCCCGCGACGCGCAGGGGCGTTTCAACTTCGCCGACCTGCTGCCCGACAGCAAGCCCGAATCCGCGCCCCCGCGCAGCCCGCTGGGCCTGTCGGTGCACCGTCTGCAGGTGGAGCAGGGCGTGCTCTTTTACGACGACGACAAGGCCAAGCTCCACGGCCAGCTCGACGGCCTGGACGTCGGCCTTTCCGGCCTGGACGGCGGCAACGCCGGGGCCTTCCATCTGGAGACCACGGCGCGCTTCGTCCAGCCCGCGCTGGCAACCCGCATCGCCCTGCGCGGCAAGTTGCTGGCCGACCCGGCGCAGCACAGCGTGGCGCTGACCGATCTGGCGCTGTCGGCGCAGGGCGATGTGCCGGGACTGAAGGCGATGCAGACCCAGCTCAACGCCGATCAACTCGAGCTGCGCACTGGTTCATTGTGGGCGCTGACGACGCGGCAATGGCGCGTCAAGACCACCGGCCGCACCGAGAGCGGGGAAAACTTGAGTGCGCAGATCAGCCTGCCAACGCTCGAAGCCAAGGGCGACACCGTGCAGATCGGGCCGCTCGATGCCAGCGCCGAGATCGGCGCGGCGCAGGCGCTGCAGCTGCAGTGCAAGGCCCAGCAGGCCGCGGGCGCCTGGAGCGCGCTGCGCGTTCCCGTGGCGCAGTGCGATGTGCAGCGCGGCGCCGCCGGAAAGACGGGGGCGATGCGACTGACTCTGGCCTCGCCGTTGCAGCTCGACCTCACTCATGCGCACTATGTTCTGCCCGCGATCAAGCTCTCGGGCCAGCTCACCCCCGGCGCCAAACCGCAGACCCTGGCGCTGCAGGGCAATGCGCAATACGACGGCGGCGCGAACGGCCCCATGAACGGACCTACCGCGCAGTTTCAGCTCCAAGGCCTGGTGGCCGGCAGCGGGATGAAGCTGTCGGGCGGCTGGGCGCAGCCCGACACCCTGCGCCTCGACGTGAATGCCGACCGCCTCAACCTCGACGATTGGCTGCCGCCGCCCGCCGCCCAACCAAAATCCGCCGCGCCCGCGCCTGCCCCCATCGACCTGTCGGCCTTTCAAAAACTCGGGCTGGGCGCGCAGTTCAAGATTGGCAGCCTGGTGTTCAAGGGCATGCAATGGAGCGCGGTGCAGGGCCAGTTGACCAGCGACCGCAAAACGCTGACCCTGCAGCCTTTCACCGCGCAGGGCTTTGGCGGCAGTGTGGACGCGAATCTGCGGGTGAATCTGGCGCAGCAGCAATACACCCTGCAGCAAAGCGGGCGTGATGTCAGCGTGCAGCCGGTGTTGCAGGCTTTGGTCGGCAAGGATTTTCTGCTCGGCAAGGCCAACTGGACGATGAACCTGACGGCACAGGGCAAGACCCTGCCCGCGCTCATCGCCAGCCTTTCGGGCAAGGCGCGGCTCGATGTGCGCAACGGCGCTGTGAAGGGTTTCAATCTGGCGCAGATGCTGCGTAACGCCCGCGCCCTGCTGGCGGCACGCAAGGATGGGCAGTTCGCCGCCACCGCGGGTGAGCAGACTGATTTCACCGCGCTCGGCGCCACCTTTGTGCTGCAGAACGGGGTGGCGAACAACAGCGACCTAATGGTGCAGAGCCCGCTGCTGCGCGTGGGCGGCGAGGGCTGGTTCGATCTTCCCCGGCAGCGTCTGGACTATCTGCTGCTGCCCGCCGTCGTCGGTTCGCTACAGGGGCAGGGCGGGGCCGATCTCGCGGCCTTGCGCGGCGTCACCGTGCCGGTGCGTATCGCGGGCAGTTTTGCCCAGCCGAGCTACACCGTGTTGTGGTCGCAGGCGGGCGGGAATCTGTTGAAGCAGACCTTGAAAAACACCTTGCAGAACGAACTGCAGAAACAGCTCGCACCCGCCCAGGCCCAGCCGCTGCAGAAGGCGGTTCCTGGCCTGTTCAAGGGTTTGTTTCCTTGAACTACAGCCGCAGCACCACCGGCCAGTCGGGCAACTCGTTGCGTTTTTCGCTGCTGCGCGGCGGCGCATGCAGGGCGAGCAGGCCGCTGACTTCGGCCACGCCCTGCAGCGCGGCGGCCTCGAAGCGGCCCTGGCGTAGCAGCGCTTCCATGCTGCGGCACACCTGCTCCCAAGCGTCGCTCGGCACCCGTTGGTGGATGCCGCGGTCGGCCACGATTTCCACGTCCCGCTCGGCCAGCAGCAGGTAGATCAGCACTCCGTCGTTGTGCTCCGTATCCCAGACGTGCAGGTGCGAGAACACCTCGATAGCGCGCTCGCGGGCGCTCAGGCCGCGCCAGAGTTCGGGCAGATCGAGCGCGCCTTCAACCGCAAAGCGGATTTCGCCGCCGTGTGCCTGCTCAGCCGCGTGAATGGCCTTGGCAATGGCGGCCAGCGTGGCTTGCGGAAACGCCCGGCGGGTTTGCCAGGGCGCAAAGCGCAGGTGTTGCAGCAGACGGGACCAACGCATCTCACCACCGGCCCGAAGCGCCGCCTCCGCCAAAACCACCGCCGCCGCCGCTGAATCCGCCCGAGCCGCGGTCATTGCCGCCGCCGAATCCGCCGCCGCCGAAGCCACCACCACCCAGTCCGCCCGGCCCACCTCCCATGCGTATGCCGCTGAACACGGCAAGGAAGGCGAGCGCGCCGAATGTCAGTCCCAACAGCACGGAGCCGACGAGCCACCACCCCGCGCCGCCTGCGATCAGTCCGCTCAGCCCGGCGCCGACGGTGCGGCCGAGCACGCTGCGCAGCACCGAGCCCAGCACGACCGCGCCGATCAACACCATGAAGCCGATTTCCTGCGCGCTGGATCGGTCTGCGCCCGGCGCGACAGCCTGCGGCGGTGACAGTTGCTCGCCGTCGATCAGCTTCATGAGCTGTTGTACGCCAGCCTGCAGTCCGCCGAAATAGTCGCCCTGCTTGAACTGCGGGGTGATGACCTCGGCGATGATGCGCTTGGCGATGGCGTCGGGAATGGCGCCTTCCAGCCCGTAGCCGACTTCGATGCGCATGGCGCGGTCGTCCTTGGCGACGAGCAGCAGCACGCCGTCGTCTTGCGCCTTGCGGCCCAGCTTCCACGCCTCGGCCACGCGAATGCTGTATTGCTCGATGGCTTCCGGCGCGGTGCTGGGCACCATGAGGATGGCGATCTGGCTGCCTTTGCGCGTGGCGAAGGCTCGCAGTTCCTGATCGAGCGTGGCGGTTTGCTCCGCGGTGAGGGTGCCGGTGAGGTCGGTGACCGGCGCGGTAAGCGCGGGCACCGGCGCCAGCGCGGCCCAGGCCAGCGTGCCAAGTCCGCACAGCAGCAGCGCGGCAAGCAGGCAGCGCTTCCAGAGTCCGCGCAACAGCGTCATGCGGCCTTACTTCGATGCGGCAGGCGCGGGGGCGCCGCCGAAGTCCACCTTGGGCGCCACCGAGATGGCTTTCTCGTTCTCCACGGTGAAGCTGGGCTTGACCTTCATGCCCACCACCATGGCGGTGAGGTTGCTGGGGAACTGGCGCACCAGGTTGTTGTAGTTCTGCACGGCTTCGATGTAGCGCATGCGGGCCACGGTGATACGGTTCTCCGTGCCTTCGAGCTGGGCCTGCAGATCGCGGAACACGCCATCGGCCTTGAGCTGCGGATAGTTTTCGGACACCGCGATCAGGCGCGACAGCGCGCTGGTCATCTGCGCCTGCGCCTCCTGGAACTTGGCAAAGGCGGCCGGATCGTTGATGAGTTCGGGCGTGGCCTGGATCTGGCCGACCTTGGCGCGCGCCTCCGTCACTTGCACGAACACGTCTTTCTCATGCGCGGCGTAACCCTTGACCACGTTCACCAGATTGGGCACCAGATCGGCCCGGCGCTGGTACTGGTTGAGCACTTCGGCCCAACTCGCTTTGATCTGCTCGTCGGACGCCTGCAGGGCGTTGTAGCCGCAGCCGCTCAGGCTCAGAAGGGCGGCGGAAAGCAAGAGAAGGGATATCCAGCGGCGCATGAAAGAGTCTCCGCAAAAAAGGAACAAACACGGGAAGAAACACGTTGAACCCAGATTTTCCATTAGGACATGGGATGATGGTGCGGCAGGTTGGGGATGGATTCGGCCCTGCGCGACAAGCCCATAGCCCGAGCTATGGGCGCGAAGCGCGGGGGCGAAGACGCCCCAAACCGCCCGCCAGCGCCCATGTAGGGGCGTAGCCCCGCCTAATGGAAATTCTGGGTTGAAACAAGAGTACGAAGCATATCGCCGCAATGTTCCGCTCCGGGGCGAGTCGGGGGTATGCTGCATGCCTGCAAAAAATCGCCGCGCCCATGAGTACCCCACGGTCCGCCGAGCTCGATCTCGGCATTCACACCCAACCGCCCCAGCATCTCGACTTCAGCGAGACGCAGCATCCGCTCGAAGTCCTGGCGCATGAGGGAGATGCGGCCGCGCAAGAGTGGCTGGGCGCCCACTATCACGACCGCAAGGACTTTGTTCATGCGGCGCACTGGTATCGCAAGGCGGCCGAACAGGGTTCTGCCGGGGCCCGGTACAACCTGGGCTGGCTCTACATACACGGGCGCGGCGTGGAACAAAGCGATGCTCAGGCGTTGGCCCTGTGGCGCCAAGCCTGCGAAGCGGGTTTGGCCCGGGCGATGAATGGTCTGGGATTTTTGTACGAGCATGGGCGCGGCGTGCCCCGCAGCGACGCGCAGGCCCAGGTCTGGTATCAGCGTGCCGCAGAGGCGGGCGACGCGGCGGGCCAGTGCAATCTGGGCATTTTTCTGCTCAACGGACGTTGCGGCCCGGCCGATCCTTCGGGCGCTGCGGCGATGTTCTCTCTTGCCGCGCATCAGGGCCATCGTGAAGCCTGCTACCGCTACGGACATCTGTTCGTCACCGGCCAGGGCGTCGAGCAGGACGATGCGCAGGCCGTGGCCTGGCTGCGCAAGGCCGCCGAGATGGATATGCCCGAGGCGCAGCGCGAGCTTGCCGCCTTGTTGGCGATGGGTCGGGGCGGCAGTCTCGACTACACCCAGGCGGCCGGCTGGTACCAGCGGGCGGCGGAGCTGGGCGATGCGCAGGCGCAGTTCGGTCTTGGCGTGCTGTACTACCGCGGGCTGGGCAAGCTGCCTGACGTCGAGAAAGCGCGACATTGGTGGACGCTGGCCGCCGCGCAGGGTGAGGAACGCGCCCGCAAAAATCTGGCGCTGCTGGCCAAGGGTGTGAGGCGCTGAAGCGGACATGCCCTCTGACATGCCTCTACTGACCGATCTGCGCCGTCTGCGGGTAGACCCCGAAGACAACCTCGACCTCTCGGACCGCCCCACGCAGATCGACCTGCCGGGCGACCCTTCCAAAGACGAGATCGAGGCCGAACTCGACCGCCTGCGCGGCCAGATCGGCGAGCTGCAGGACGCGATGTTCACCCGCCGCGAGCAGGCTCTGCTGGTGGTGTTGCAGGGCATGGATTCGGCAGGCAAGGACAGCACGACCAAGGCGGTGTTCACCGGGGTGAATCCGCTGGGCATCCACGCGGCGTCGTTCAGCGTACCCAGCGTGCAGGAACGGCGGCACGACTTTCTCTGGCGGGTGCATGCGCAGGTGCCGCCGCTGGGCTGCATCGGCGTGTTCAACCGCAGTCATTACGAGGAACCGGTCATCCGCCGGGTGCACGGTGAGTTGAAGAACGGCGAGATGAAGCGCTATTTGCGGCAGATCACCGATTTCGAGCAGATGCTGGCGGAATCGGGTACGGCCATCGTCAAGTGTTTTCTGCACCTGAGCTTTGACGAGCAGCGCGAGCGCTTGCAGGAGCGCATCGACAACCCGCTCAAACACTGGAAGTTCGACCCGTCCGATCTCGAAGAGCGGCAGTTTTGGAAGCCTTATCAGGCCGCCTACAGCCAGGCGCTGGCGGCGACTTCTACTGCGCAGGCGCCCTGGTGTGTGGTGCCGGCCGACCGCAAGCCGGTGCGCAATCTGATTGTGGCGCGTCTGGTGGTGCAGGCGCTCGAGGCGCTCAAAACCCCGCCGCCCGAGCCCAAGCCCGAGCTGGCCGGGCTGAAGGTGGTTTAGGTCTGAATTTTTTTACAACATGCGGCGCAGGCTGCCGTCGCGCAGGATGAAGGCGTGGTACAGCGCTGCAGCAACGTGCAGACCGATCAAGCCGAGCAGCCCCAGAGCGACCACTTGATGCGCGTCGCCCAGCAGGCCAGCCCATGTGGCGTTGGCTGGAAACAGCGCGGGCAGCGGCCATAGCCCCAGCCAATGCACCGGCCACTCGCGGGCCGACGCGGCCAGCCATCCCAGCAGCGGCAGCAAGACGAATCCGGCATAGAGCAGCGCATGTGTGGCCTGGGCCGCAAGCGCCTGCCAGGCGGGCATCGGCGGGTGCGGCGGCGGTGTCTTGATCAGCCGCCACAGCAGGCGCAGCACGAAAAGGGTGAGAACGGTCGTGCCCACGCCGATATGCCAGGTCGCCAGCGCATCTTCAGGCGCGCCGCGGTGATCGGTCATCAGCCAGGCCAGGGGATATTCCAGCAGGATCAGCGCCACGATGGCCCAATGCAGCAGGCGGGAGACGGGGTGATAGCGCGCTTCGGGCACGGCGATTGTGGACATGGTGAGCAAGGCCGCACGGGGCGGCGGCTGAAAATCAGAATGCCCACAACTTAACCGGCCTCACTTAGCGCGGGCTGAGTCCGTTCACACCTGCTTAGTTGCAAGTCTTGCCATGCGCCGGATGATCGCCCGCCGCCTTGGCGGCCGACTCGCTCATGTATTCGCCGTGCTTGGTCTTGCCGTAGTACTTGTCGCCCGGGCAGTGATAAACCTTGGTCGAGGCATTCACCCACACCTTGCCCGCGCCGCCGCCCGCCGCCGCGGCCATGCCTGCGCCCGAGGTTTGCATGGAGTGATGCTCTTCTTCCTTCTTGGTTTCTTGGTGGGCTTGCTCCGTTGCGGGTGCGGCGGATTCCTGAGCCTTGCTCACGCAGGATTTGATGAACTCGGTGCGATCCTTGCCTTTGAGGCTTTGCTCCTTGGCCTGTTTTTCGCACTGCACTTTTTGTTCGTGATTTTTCAGCAAACCGGCCGAAGCGACCGAGGGGAAGGCCAGGGCAGCGCTGGTCAGCGCGACGGCGAGCAGGGTGGTGTGTTTCATGGAGCAAACCTTTCTTCAGCAGTGTGGGAGGGAAGGCCGGATCCGCGTCCGGCTTGGGTGCACTGTAATCAGTGTTCACCCGTTCATCATGCACCGTAAAGCAGTTTTCACCGATGTCACCGCAAGTAAAAAATGAAACAGCCGGAACGCATCGCTGCGGTCCGGCTGTCGGGCCTGGATGAAGGTCGGGCCGAGCTCAGCCCGTACCGCCCACGGTCACGCCGTCGATGCGCAGGGTCGGCTGGCCCACGCCGACGGGCACGCTCTGGCCTTCCTTGCCGCAGGTGCCCACGCCGCTGTCCAGCCGCAGATCGTTGCCGATCATGCTCACGCGGGTGAGCGCGTCGGGGCCGTTGCCAATCAGTGTGGCGCCCTTTACCGGGTAGAGCGGCTTGCCCTTCTCCACCCACCAGGCTTCGCTGGCGGAGAACACGAACTTGCCGCTGGTGATGTCCACCTGCCCGCCGCCGAAGTTCACCGCGTACAGGCCGCGGTCGATGCTGGCGAGGATTTCCGCCGGATCGCGGTCGCCCGCCAGCATGTAGGTGTTGGTCATGCGCGGCATGGGCACATGCGCGTAGCTCTCGCGGCGGCC